>JBGSIV010000214.1:0-72408 GCA_041742355.1 Candidatus Zixiibacteriota bacterium | reverse complement strand
AGCCGAGGCCGAGCAGCACAACCGCGGCCGCGACCCGCAAAATGGTCCGGGACCACCGCGGTTCAACGGTCGCCGACTCGGCAAGACGGCGGTAAACGGCGTTTTCGAGCCGCAGCCGATCGACCTCCGACAGCGAGCCGGCCGGCCCGTCGGCCAGCAACCGGGTGAGCTGTCGCATGCGCTCGTACTCGGCGCGGCACGAGTCGCAAGTCTCAAGGTGACGCTCGAACTCCACTCGTTCGGCCTCGGCCAGATCACCGAGTGTCGCGGCGGCCATGAGGTCACGGTATTCTTTGCAGGTCATATATTCTCATCCTCCATTACTGACGTCAAATGGGCGCTGAGCCGCTGGAGTCCCCGGGAGAGGTGGACTTTCACGGCGCCATCGGAGATGTTCATCGCGACGGCGATCTGGGGAACAGTCAGGTCGCCATAGAAGCGGTAGACAACGGCCTCGCGCTGTTTGTCGGGCAAGCGCAGCAGAGCCTGCTCGATCTGGCCCTGCAGTTCGGCCGTTTCCAGGCTGTCGGTGAACGGCGCGGGGCGCTCGGATTCCAGCGCGATACGGTCGAGCACCTGGGTGCGGCGTTTGCGATCGCGCACGGCGTTGAGGGCGGCGTGGTACGCCGAGCGCATGGCATAGCCGGTAAACTGCTCGGGTTGGTCCGCCCGGTACCGAGGCAGGACCCGAACCAGGACATCCTGGGTCAGGTCCAGCGCCAGATCCCGGTCGCGCACGATCCGGTTGATCAGGCCGAAGAGGCGGTCCGACAGCCGGTGGATAATCGCGGAGATTTCGTCCGTCATACGTGACCCCATCCCTAACGGGTAACGACTGAAAGCGCATAGATGGGGAAATCGGCGTCGTGGAGATCCTCCCCCTTGAAGAACCAATTCACTTTGCCCTGCTCGTCAACCTCGACTACGCCGTTGCTGGTGAGAATGGTGCCGGGCAGTTGCAGCTCGACGGCGAACTCTTGGCCGCTGATCATCTCGGCGATGCGGTACTCTTTCTTGATAAGTTCCAGAGCCTCTGCGAACTGATCGGAAAGTGCGTCTCCGGATCTGCCGGCGACTGTTCTCAAGGCTGACTCGAAGTAGCCGCTGGCGGCCTGCTCCAGGCTGTCAAGAGTCAGGGCTATGGTTTCGTCGTGTCCCTGCATGACGCCGTAGAGAAAATCGGGTGTGATGGTTTCATCGAACTGAGCGGCGGCACGGGTGGCGACGGAGTCCATGAGGGCCGGTTCCAACACGCGCTTCTGAACCAGGTGGGCGAGGGCCTCGCGGTTCATCCGCCAGAAGCGATAGGCCAGGGCCTGGGTCAACTGGCCGAGGTACTGCCGGCGGTCGTTTTCGGAAGCGTTGACGAGGCCGGTGTCGAGCACCCGCTCTTCAAGCTCCTTATCCCAGAGCATCGGGATCCCGGTAAGGTCAAACGCGGCGAATCGCCGGGCGGTATAGCTTCGGCGGAACTCGTAGTAAGTGCGGTTGCCTTCCGTGCGCACAGTGATGCTGGTCGGGAAAAGCAGGTCGAGATCGTAATTGGCCGATCCTCTTCGGGCGAATGACTCAGGTAGTGCCAATCCGTAGGGTACGTCCCTCTCGGCGCGCAGGATCATCTGCAGCTTGTTGTCGGTGGTGTCGATACGGTCTTCGACAATCGTCCACTCGGGAGCGGCGGGAAAGGCCTGCGGGCCGTCGAGCGCCTGCGCATCCCCCTTGATCTGAACTTCGATATGCGCCGAGCCGTCCGCGGCAACCGTGATCTTCTCGGTTCGCTCGAGGCAGCCGACAGCAACCAGCACTACTGCGCCAAGCAGAGCGCCAGTCAGGACGTGTGCAATCGATCGTTTCATGGTCAACTCCGGGTTTCAGGTTTCTGCCGGTAATGACACCTGAGCCGGCCGGAACGTTGACACAGCGCGCCGGGAAATTCCCGCCGGAGGACTACTCCTCGGGCGGGGACTGGGAACCCTGATTGCGCAGTACCTTGGTCATGCAGTAGGCGCACAGGGCGATCATCAGCCCCCAGGCAACGACCATGAAGATTATACCGCCGGTGGTGAGGGTCATGACGCCTCCGGGGAGTCAAAGGTGGAGAGGACATCGCGGCGCTGCCAGGCGCGGCGCACCATTAAGAGGATGATTATGAACAGCAGGAGCATCACCCCGCGCGCGAACCAGCGCCAGGGGGTGTTGGCCGGATCGCCGCCGTGCATGAGAAGTACCGGTATGGCGTCGATGTAGATCCAGTAGATCATGATAACCAGCAGGTAGACCGGGGTGACATACTTGATGACATAGTAGAAAATGCGCGGGACCTTGATCTGGGCGCCGCGCGTGATCTCGGCCCAGCCCTTGTCCATGCCGAAAATCCAGGCGAAGACGATCACCTCCAGCAGGGCGAACACCACGAGACCGAAGGTGCCGATCCAATAATCCATTTCGTCGAGGAAGCCTTTGGCCAGAAAGAACACGCACAACTGGATAGGGATGAAGACCATGGCGATGAGGACGCCGACCGCCTTGCGGTGGTTGAATCTGAATTCCTCCTTGAGGAAAGCAATCAGCGGTTGGGACATAGCCACCGACGAAGTGATCCCGGCGAAGAAGAGCAGGAGAAACCACATGAAGCCGAAGAGCGATCCGAAGGGGATCTTGGTGAAGATGATCGGCATCGAGACAAAGCCGAGGTCGTAGGCGCCGCGGGCGGCAATATCCTGGGTCATGGCAAGGCCGAAAAAGGCCGCGGCGATCGGGATGGCAATGCTGCCGCCAAGGACGATTTCGACACCTTCGTTAAGCGAAGAGGTGGCCAGACCGCCGAGGGCGATATCGTCGTTCTCGCGAACGTAGCTGGCATAGGCCTGGATCAGGCCGGAGCCGAGGCTCAGGGTGAAAAAGATCTGGCCGGCCGCCGCGAGCCAGACTTTGGGAGAATGCAGTTGCGAGAGATCAGGGTTCCAGATGAAGGCAAAGCCGGAGGCGACATTCCAGTCGGGGTGATTGACCGGGTCGGGGGTGCCGATGGTGATCACCCGGATCACAAGGATAATGGCGAAGATAATGAGCGCGGGCATGGCGAAGAGCGCCAACCGCTCGATCCCTTTGGCCACCCCTTTGGCGAGGACATAGAAGTTGATAACCAGTGTCACCAGCAGAAATCCGTAGGCGGGCCACATGCTGCTGAAGTAGCCTTCGGTGGTTCCCTGGTAGCTGGAGAGGAAGTGGCGCATGTTGTCGAAAGTCTCCATCCCGAAGTACTGCTTGGTGACGGAGAAGAAGGAAAAGCCGAGGGTCCAGGATTCGACATAGACGTAGAAGATCATGGTCCCCAGCGAGAGGAAGAGCCCCAGGGCGCCGAGGTACTTGGAAATCGGGTGCTGCCACATCGCGTGGAACTGGCCGGGCGTGGCGCCGTGGCCGAACTTGCCGCCGTAGCGCCCCATACCCCATTCGACCCACATGAGGGGGATACCCAGCAGCAGCAGCGCGGTGAAGTACGGGATCATAAAAGCGCCGCCGCCGTTCTGCGCGGCCTGCACGGGGAAGCGGAGGAAGTTGCCGAGGCCGACCGCGTTGCCGGCCATGGCGAGAATGAGTCCTATCTTGGTCGCCCAGCGTTCACGTGCCATTCGTCACCTCCGTGGCCCCCGGCAATCGCCGGAGCCCGCTGTATTTCAGATCTATCTCGTGGTCAGATTCGCCGAAAGAACGATGAGGTTGCCGCAAGTGAATTGGCTTTTCATCACGGTATCCGGTGTCGCTTCGGGCATCGCCGGCCGATGCCACCGTGTTCGGTTCAGGGAATTGGGTGGCCCGGGGTCCGCCCCCGGACAGGAACAAAACTATATACAGCGATGCCGCAAACAGATGCAAGCAAGAAAAGAGGGGGCGGGTGGTCTCAGGCGAAATCCTGAAGACGGACCGAAAGGCGTCGCGCACCCCAATCGCCCGGAAGACCGTCGAACACGCCGGCACACCGTTCGCCGCACGTCCGGCAGCAGCCGTCGGCCGTGAGATGCCACTCGCCGAGAGTGTACCAGTCGCGCCGGATGAGCGTCTGGCCGCAACCATGGCAGTACGTGGACGACCCCTCGGGGTCGTGGACATTACCGGTGTAGGCGTAGCGAAGGCCCGCGCCGCGGGCGATCGCTCGGGCGCGAGTCAGCGTGGCCGGCGGAGTCGACGGCGTGTTTTGCATAAGGTAGTCGGGGTGGAAAGCAGTGAAGTGGACGGGGGTATCGGGGCCGAGCTCGGTAACGATCCACTCCGCCATGCGCTTGAATTCATCGTCCGAGTCGTTGTGCCCGGGAATGACGAGGTTGGTGATTTCGAACCAGACATCGGTCTCGTGCCGGAGGAAAGTGAGGGTGTCGAGCACAGGGCGGATACCGCCGTCGCAAATCTCCCGATAGAACTGCTCGGTAAAGGCCTTGAGGTCGACATTGGCGGCATCCATATAGCGGTAGAATTCCCGGCGCGGCTCGGGCATCATCTCGCCGGCGGTGACGGCGACAGTCTTGATGCCGCGTTCATGGCAGGCTTTGGCCACATCGATGGCGTACTCCATGAAAATGACGGGATCGTTGTAGGTGAAAGCGACACTGCGGCAGCCGAGTTCATCGGCGGCGCGGGCTATCAACTCCGGAGAGGCTTGATCGGCAAGAGTGTCGATCTCCTTGGACTTACTGATATCCCAGTTCTGGCAGAATTTGCAGCCGAGGTTACAGCCGGCGGTGCCGAACGACAGCACGGGTGTGCCGGGGAGGAAGTGGTTCAGGGGCTTCTTCTCGATTGGGTCGATACAAAAGCCGCTGGAGCGGCCGTAGGTGGTGAGCACGATTTGATCGTTTTGCCGCATGCGGACAAAGCAGAAACCCCGCTCCCCTTCGTGAAGTTTGCAGCCGCGGGGGCAGACGTCGCACTGGATCCGCCCGCTCTTGAGCGGGTGCCAGTACGTCGTGGGGACTATATGATTCGGCGACTCGGGTTTCATGGGCTCATTATCTCTTCTCTGCCGACAGGCGATCGCGGGCTCGCACAGGAAAGTACGTGGTCGCGGGCTGATTTCGCAAATCGGATCCTGCAGCGGTTATACTCGAGACGGGGGCGGCCGTTCGCCTGGTCGCCGATCGCATGCGAATCAGGTGAAGAGAGAACGCGACAATGCCGATACGAAAAGTAGTATAATCGCCGAAACGTGGGCTAATGGCCCGGATTTTCTATGGTAAAGCTGACCCTTTCAGGGAGGGGGAGCGAACTGACCAGACGGGGCCGCGCCGGTGTCGAACCGCCGCAGGAGATCGTTCCGCCGCAACAAGACATCGCGGCGGGAGACCAACGCGCGTGCAACAGCGATGAAACCGAGTCGCTGGAGTTGTACCGCGAGGTGCTGTTCTCCATCTCGGATGCGGTCCTGGTGGCCGACGAGGCCGGACGTCTGGTGTGGGCGTGCCCGAACGTCTCCCATTCATTCCTGTGTTCGGCGGAGGAAGTGATGGCACTGGGAACGGTAGAGAAGGTGTTCGGCAAAGCGATCTTTTTGCCGGAAGACCTGCGGGAGCGAGGGGAACTGGCGAATATCGAGACGGCCATCCGGGACAAGGCCGGCGACGAGCACATTCTCCTGGTGAGCGTCAAAGAGGTACAGATCGGGCGCGGACGACTGCTCTACAGCTGCCGTGACATCACCGCACGCCGGCGCGCAGAAGAGGCGCTCGAGAAGGCGAATGACCAACTGGCGCGGGACCGGGAGAGCCTTCGCCGGAAGAATGCGGCCCTGCAGGAGGTGCTGTCACGCATGGCAGCGGGCCGGGGGAGGATCGTGCGCCAGATACGGGCGAACATGGACCGGGCGATCTTACCGCTCCTGGAAGATCTGCGAACCGGCCTGGATGCCGAGCGCCAGGTGACGATGGATCTGCTGAGTCAATCATTGGCGCGCATCACCGCGCCGTTTCTCCAGACACTGGAGGCGAGGTACCCGCAGTTGAGTCCGCGCGAGGTGACGATCTGCAACCTCATACGCAACGGGTTCTCGACCAAGGAGATCGCCCGGAGCCTGCACACCGGCGAGGAAACTGTCCGGACACAACGCAAGGCAATCCGCCGGAAACTCGGTGCACGCTGCAGCGGCGACAGCCTCGCCACGGTTCTCCGAGGCATGGTCATGACTTCGGAAAGCCCCGCCGAATCAGGCTGCGACTGCCTCGAACGGCTGAACGAACTCCCCGTCGAGGGGTGAAACAGCATCACCCGTTCTTACCCTCAATACTCCCCTAGACCTAACCTGTATCCTGACGATACCTGACTCAGGGATAGCAAGAGCCCGATGCCGCGCACTGCACGTGCCGACGGTTGGCACGTCAACGTAACCGATGGCGCGATCCGATGCGGGGTATGCGCTGCCACAATCTCGCGGCCGAAATCAGCCACTCCGGGGCGGGGGCTGAGTTTCCGAGAAGGAGGAGTGTCTCGTGTTAAACAACGTACGATTGAATGTCCGGCTGGTGCTGTACTTCCTGCTGGTCGGACTCATTCCGATGCTCATCGTGAGTATCGTCAGCCTGCAGAAATCAAGGGCCGCGATCGAGGAGCGGACAAAAGAGCAACTGGTGTCGCTGCGCGAGTTGAAGGCCAGCCAGATCGAAGACTACTTTGCCACGCTCAGGCAGCAGGTTGTGACCTTTTCCGATGACCTCATGGTCATCGAAGCCATGAAGGAGTTCAAGGGGGCGTTCGGCCAGGTTGGCCGAGATGGCGGCGGGGGAGGGCCGGTGGATCCCCGGGCAGTGCAGCAGTACCGGGATCAACTGCGAAGCTACTACACGGCGGACTTCAGCGACGAGTACCAGAAGCGTAACGAGGGTCGGTCGCCGGACGCGGAGTCGATTGTCGATCGACTGGATGACGAATCCGTTGTTCTCCAGTACAGCTATATCAAGGCAAATCCGAATCCGCTCGGGAGCAAGGACGCCCTGGAGCGGGCCGAGGATGGCTCGCGCTGGAGCGCGGTGCACGAGAAGTACCATCCGCACCTTCGGCATTTCCTGAAGGAGTTCGGCTACTACGATATCTTTCTGGTGGATGCCGAGAGCGGTGACATCGTATACACGGTTTTCAAGGAACTGGATTTCTCCACCTCGCTGAAGAACGGTCCGTATGCCAGTTCGGGGCTCGGCCAGGTGTTTGCGGAAGTCTCGGCCGCTCGCGAACGGGACTACGTCGCGGTGAGCGACTTCCAACCCTACCGGCCTTCGTACGAAGATCAGGCCGGGTTTATCGGATCGCCGGTGTTCGACGGCCAGGAAATGATCGGCGTGCTGATCTTCCAGCTGCCGATCGACCGGATCAACGGAGTGATGACGAGCGACCAGGAATGGCGGGCGATCGGGCTGGGGGGATCCGGCGAAACCTACCTCGTCGGAGCCGACCGTCGGATGCGCAGCCAGAGCCGATTTCTGCTGGAGGATCCGGAGGCGTATCTCGAGGCGATCGAGGCCTCGGGAGTAGACGCCGAGACCGCGGGGTTGATCCGGGCGAAGCAGAGCTCCATCGGGCTTCATGTCATCGAGACGAGCGCGGCTCGGGAGGCACTGGCCGGCCGGAGCGCCGTCGAACTGGTTGACGATTACCGCGGGGTCAGGGTGCTCTCTGCGTATGCCCCGCTCGAGATTCCCGGACTGGATTGGGCGATCCTCGCGGAGTTCGACGAAGAGGAGGCCTTCGCAGCCGCCACAGCACTGCAGTGGTTTGTCGTTGTGATCAGCCTGATCCTCATGGGCGTGGTGGTGCTGGTCGGCTGGCTCGCGGCGCGATCCATCTCACGGCCGGTATCAGCCATCGCGGCGGTCGCGGAACGGATATCGCTGGGCGATGTCGACCAGCGCATCGATATCTTCGGCAAAGACGAAATCGGCATCCTCGCCGAGGCCTTTCGCAAGCTGATTGACTACATGAAGCGCCTGGCCGCGGTGGCCGAAAAGGTGGCGCAGAATGACCTGACCATGAGCGTCCAGCCGGCCTCGGATAAGGATGTGCTCGGACTGTCATTCCGAAGTATGATCGAAAACCTGACAGCGATGATTCACCGGCTGCAGGAGGCGGTGCGGGAACTGGCTTCGGCCGCACATGAAATCGCCACGGCCTCGGAACAAATGTCGCTGGGAGCGAAGAACCAGGCCGAACAGATTGCGCAGGTCTCGGCGGCGGTGGAAGAGATGTCGGCGAACATCATCGAGTCGTCCAAACACGCCGAGGAGGCGTCGACGGCTTCACGCACCGCGGCCGGAACCGCCGGCACCGGCGGACAGGTGGTAACGCAATCGATTGCCGGGATGCAGCGGATCTCGGAAGTTGTGCGTCAGTCGGCCGAATCGATCGCGAAGCTGGCGACCAGTGCCGACCAGATCGGGGAAATTACCAAGGTGATCGACGACATCGCCGACCAGACCAATCTTCTGGCTCTCAACGCGGCTATCGAAGCGGCCCGGGCCGGAGATCAGGGCCGGGGCTTTGCCGTGGTGGCCGACGAGGTCCGCAAACTGGCCGAGCGGACCGGCAAGGCGACCGGGGAGATCACCGAGATGATCAAGGGGATCCAGACAGAGACGGAAGAGGCGGTCGTGTCCATGGAACAGGGGATGCAGGAGGTGGACAGGGGGCGGGCGATGACCGACAAAGCCGGCGTCAGCCTGAGCGAAATCGTGGAAATCTCTCACCAGGTAATGGAAATGATCCAGCAGATGTCGTCGGCGACCCAGCAGCAGTCAGGCGCCGCCGAAGAGGTCTCGCGCAATATCGAACACATCTCCTCGGTCACGAGAGAAACTGCCGCCGGATCGGAACAGTCGGCCTCGGCGGCGGAAGAACTCAACCGACAGGCGGATGAACTGCGCAAAATAATCGAGTCCTTCCAGCTTGCGGCCCGCTAATCCTTTTCTGCATAAAGGCAGCCTCGTGCAGAGGCTGCCGTCACTTCCTCGCGACGCCCGGGACATCCCCCCCGGGCGTTTTTTGCGGCCCCGGAAACCGGGTGCTCTCACTACTGCTGGGCGGGAAGTTCTCCGGCCACCAGATCCATCGTCAGCAGTTGGCGCCCGCGGATAAGACTGAGGGTAAAGGCGCTACCGACCTGAATTTCGGTGAGCGCGCGGTGGAGATCGTCGACCGACCCCATCCGGCGGTCGTTGAGAGTGACAATGAGGTCGCCGGATTTCAGTCCCCCGGCGGCGGCCGGGGAGCCGTCGGCCACAGAGATGACCTCGGCGGCGTAATCGTTGGGGACATTGTGGAAGCGCGCGAGACGGCGGTCCAGCTGGCGGGTGCCGGCGACTATGCCAAGGTAGGCGCGGCGGACCCGGCCGTGGGCGATCAGCTGAGACACAACGAGTGAGGCCGTGTTCGAGGGAACCGCGAAGCCGATTCCCTGCGCGGCCGCCACGATCGCCGTGTTGACGCCGACCACGTCGGCATCGAGGTTGATGAGCGGCCCGCCCGAATTACCGGGATTGAGCGGGGCGGTGTGCTGAATGATATTCTCGATCAGGCGGCCGTCCTGCGCGCGCAGCCCGCGCCCGAGCGAACTGATAACACCCGTCGAGACCGTCGCATCGAAGCCGAGCGGACTGCCGATCGCGATGACCATCTCGCCGGGCCGGAGTTCACCGGAATTTCCGAAACCGGCAAAATCAAGCCCGGAGCCGGCCGCCCGAATGACCGCAAGGTCGGTGCCGGTATCCTCCCCGATCAACTGCGCCGGGACCGTGCTGCCGTCCAAAAAGGTCACGGCGATATCGCGGGCGCGGTGGACGACATGGCTGTTGGTCAGAATGTAGCCGTCGGGTGTGATGATTACGCCGGAACCGGTGCCGTGGCGGGCAGCCTGGCGGTTACGGGAGCTTTCGAACTCAACCGTCAGCTTGACTACTGCGGGCGTGATAGTTTCGACCAGCCTGACAATCCCCTCGGAAAACTGGCGCAGGTGGACAACCTGCCGCCGGCCATCGGCGTCCAGCTTGCACGACTGCGGCTCGTGCGTTATGGCATCGGGCCTGAAATTCGGCTGGCGCCGTGTCGTTTCCTGATCACTCATCGATCGACTCCTCGCACTCAATCGGCAATTACCGGTCGCCCGGAAGCAAACCCTCGGGGTTTGCCGGGACGTATGCCAGTACAACACGAACGAGTGGGATTCGTTTCCCGTGGCGGAGGGGCGAGCGGTGGCGTCGAATCCCCAACCCGGCCGATTGTGTTCGGCCGGGTTGGACGCAGGCGGCCTGCGCCGCTAGATCAGTTCTTTCGCGACATACACCGACGTACCGCCGTCGGCGAACGAGATCTCGAAGCCGCGCTTCTCGAAGACCGAGATCATCGGCCGGTTGTCGGTCGTGGTCTGGGCGACGATGCGCCGGAGATTCCAGCGCCGGGCAACCTCCATGCAGAAGTCGGTCAGGATGCTGCCGACCTCTTTCTTCTGCCAGGCATCGGCAATCAGCACGGCGTACTCGACCTCTTCGTGGTCGGGGTCGCTGATGAGGCGCCCGACACCGATGATCTTGCGGACCCCGTCTTCCACGATCTCCGCAACGATGGCGATCTCCCGGTTGTAGTCGATGTAGCAGAAACGGGTGGCGACATCGTGCGAATTCCAGTGGAAGAAGTAGCGGAAGCGGGAGTAGATCGCCTCCTTGGAGCAGCTGGACAAGAGGGCCAGCCAGAGGGGTTCGTCCTCGGGTTTGATCGGGCGGAGGGTGACCTCGGTGCCGTCTTTGAGTGTCACCTGCGAGACATACTTCTCCGGGTAGGGACGCAGCGCGAGGTGTGAGTACGGCTCGATCGTGGCGCCGACCAGCGACCGGTCGATGACCACGCGGGCATCGAGAGCGACCACATCGCGCGGGGTAACCAGCAGGGGATTGATATCCAGCTCGGTGATTTCGGGGTAGTCGGCCGCAAGATAGGACAGGCGGATGAGGATCTCGATGAGGCGGTCGACATTGGCGGCGGGGCGGCCGCGGTAGCCGTTCAGGAGCGGCCAGATCTTGAGTGATTCGAGCATGCCCCGGGCGAGGCGTTCGTTCAGCGGCGGGAAACCGAGGCTGCGATCGCGGAGGAGCTCGGCCGCGACACCACCCATACCGGCCATCATGACCGTGCCGAACGTGGCGTCTTTCTTGATTCCGAGGATCATCTCGATACTGTCGCGGGCGTCGATCATCGACTGGACCGTGACGCCGTCGATACGGGCGGTCGGCGCCTTGTCCCTGACCGAAAGCATCATGTGGTCGAACGCGGCGCGAACCATGATCTCATCTTCGAGGTGGAGCGCGACACCGCCGACATCGGTCTTGTGCGTGATATCGGGTGAAAGGATCTTGATGACCACCGGGTAGCCGATCTGGTTGGCCCGCTGCACGGCCTCGTCGGCCGTCGCGGCCGGGAAGGGCCGGGTGGTCGGAATGCCGTAGAGTTCGAGCAGCTCCTTGGAGACATCCTCCGACAGGATATTGCCGTTGTTGAATCGTTGGGCGATGAAAGCGTCGCGCAGACGGGCGCGGTCAAGCTGGAATTCAACCGGGACATCGCGCGGGGTTTCATAGAGTATCTGCAAATTCCGCCCATAGTCCACGAGCGTCATGAACGAGCGAACCGCCTGCTCAGGTGTGCGATAGGTTGCCACCCCGCTGTCGGAGAGGATCTGCATCCCCTCTCTCATCGATACCCCCCCCAGCCAGGTGGCGAGGATCGGCTTGGGAGTGGTCGCGGCCAGTTTGCCGATAACTTTGGCGCAGGCGGTGACATTGGTCATGGCCTGCGGCGTGAGGATGACGAGCAGCGCCTCGACGCCCGGGTCGGCGAGAACAATCTGGGCCGCCTTTTCAAGGCGCTTTGACGTAGCGTCGCCGAGGATATCGACCGGGTTGCCGTGCGACCACGACGAGGGCAGCGCACTGTTCAACTGGTCGATCGTCCCGGGTGAGAGGCGGGCAAGGGAGCCGTGGGCGTCAATGAGCGCATCGGCGGCGATCACCCCCGGCCCGCCGGCGTTGGTGACAATGCCGAGGTTGGGGCCGGTCGGGATGCGGTTGCGGCCGATCAGCTCGGCGCAGTCAAAGATGTTGGCGACATTGAAGACGCGGGCGAGGCCGACTCGCTGGAAAGCGGCGTCGTACACGGCGTCCTCGGAGGCAAGCGCGCCCGTATGCGAGGCGGCCACCGCGGCCGACTCGGGGAAACGCCCGGCCTTGAATGCGATGATCGGCTTGGTGCGGGCGAACGCGCGCGCGGCGGTCATGAAACGGGAGGCGTTACTGATCGACTCGATGTAAAGAATGATCGAGCGGGTGGTTTCGTCCGCGCCGAAATAGTCGATGAGGTCGCCGAAATTGACGTCGATCGTGTTGCCGATCGAGACGAAATGCGAGAAGCCGATCTTCCCTTCCATTGCCCAGTCCAGAACCGACGTGCAGAGCGCGCCGGACTGGGAGAGAAATGCGACGTTGCCGGCTTTGGGCATCGATCCGGCGAAGCTGAGGTTGAGGTTGCGCTCGGGGACAATGATGCCGAGGCAGTTGGGGCCGATAATGCGCATGCCGGGAAAGAGCCGGTGATAGGCGCGGATCTGATCCTCGAGAGCTTTGCCCTCCGGGCCGGTTTCCTTGAATCCTGCGGAGAGAATGATAATTCCGAGAATGCCCGCCTCGCCGCAGGCTTTCACCGTGGCCGGGACTTTCTCGGCGGGGGTGCAGATCACCGCAAGATCGGGGGTTTTCGGCAGGGAGGCGAGGTCGGGATAGCAGGGAATCCCCATGACCGCTTCGCTCTCGGGGTTGACGGGATAGACGACGCCGCGGAAACCGCCCGCGACAAGGTTGGCCAGCACTTTGCCGCCGACCGAATTGGGGTTGATCGTCACGCCGATAAGGGCGATACGGCGGGGATTGAAGATCCGGTCGAGTTTATGTATGTCCACAGCAGACTCCTGGTTCAGTCAATTTAACGGCGACAATGTAGGGGATTTTCGGCGGGGTGGGGGAAGAATTTTGGGCTTTGGGGGTGGCCGGAGGACAGCCTGACAGGAGTTGGCGGGAGTGATCCGGCCGGGACTACGGCGTGAGCAGGGGAACCGCCGCACCGAACAACGTGCAGCAGGGTTTCGGGCTACTCGGTGGTGTCCGGGGCGACCAGTTCGACTTTGATGCGGTCGGGATCTTCGAAGAAGACAGCGTATGATCCTGAAGCGACCGGGTGGCGATCCGGGTAGAGGATCGTTACGCCGCGGGCGCGGAGTTGCTCGGTGAGGCGGTCGACGTGATCGCGGGACTCGGCGTGAAAGGCGAGGTGGTTGAGGCCGACCCGGCAGCGGTGGTAGGGAATGTCGGCGAAACGTTCTTCGACCTGAACGAAGACGAGGTAGGTGTGGCCGAGGCGATAGGAGCGGCCTTTGGGCCAGGATTGGTAGAGCGTGTAGCCAAGGGGGAGGAGAAACCACTCCCAGAATGCGATGGAACGGTCGAGGTCGCTCACGTAGAGCTCGACGTGGTGCAGGACGCCGGGAACGGGGTGCTGAGCCATAAATTCTCCTAATTGCGGATCCCTCGCAATATAGTGGGTGAGGCGGCCATGTGGTGACAGAAAGGCGAGCACTGTGTTAACGGAGGAGCAGATAGGGCATCCGGACAAAAAACGTGCTACGATGTGGGCCGGCAATGGTGGCCGCCGTCAATTCATAATAATAGACGCCGGAGGGAATGGTGTCTTGCGGGCCTTCCGGGCAATCCCAGCATGGCTGGTAGCGTCCGCCGGGCAGGGTGCATTCTTCATAGGCGTGCACGATGTTCTCTGCGGTATCCTTGACGATCAGGCTGATCTGGCACAGGCATGGCAGCGCGAATGCCGGGGGAAAGGATCCGGCGAACGGGTTGGGGTACGCCACCGACATCGAGAATCCCGTCGGGACGTCATTGCCATAGCGCCAGCGAGCGAGAGCGGGACATGTCTGCCCCTGCGTTCCACCGCCCGAGGGGGAGGCATCTCTCTCGACGGTAGCCGATATGATTTTGCTGCTGATCTTGCGGCGCCCCGACGGGAAGGTGCTTTGGCTTCCGGTCTCAATACACAACCATACGAGATCCTCCGTATCCTGTGTCGCTTGACGAGAGCTGTCGAGAGACCAGATTGCTCTGTGGGCACCGGCTGCGAGAACCGTATCCACTGTAAAGAGGGTGTCTCCCTCAATTGAGACAATGGCGACCCGAGCACGTGAATCCGACGGCACAGAGAACGACCATTCGTGGTAATCCAGTACACCGTCGCGGCACTGATAACCCTGGTAAACAATCGAGTACTCATTGGGCGTATCGGAGCGATAGATGGAGAACTCTCCCGCCCAGCTGTTACTTGAGGCGGCGAATGATAGCAGCACGGTAACGAGAGCAAACGCAAGACGCTTGCATACACCGCGCTGCAATGATAACCTGGATTTCATCACAATTACTAGTATCGACAGCTCGTCGCCTTATACACATCGGATCTCGGCGCCAACTTGGTTACCCGTTGTCAGAGTCGAATCCGATTTTTCGCCGGGGCGGATCCGGCGGAGTCATGAGGCGGCGGAGGGCCGCGACGATGTTTCGGAGATCCTCGTCGTGGCCGGTTACACGGCGTTCAAGATCAGCGAGTTTGGCGGCGAATTCCTTGTTAACGGAGAGCAATTCGCGCATGCGGACGAAGGCCCGGACAACATAGATGCTGGCCTCAATGGCCCGTGGGGAGTTAAGGACGGCGGCGAGCATGATGGCGCCGTGCTCGGTGAAAGCTCTTGGCGCGTAACGTCTTCCGCCACGACCCCTGTTTGAGGTCACAAATTGTGACCTCAAGTTCCTGTAGGGCACGACCCTTCAGTGGTCGTGCCATTGTCTCTCATTCGCCAAAATCACCGTCAATTAGTACCTCCTTCCGCACTCCCCAATCTGATGGATAAACCCCCTGCGCCTGATACCGCACGAACGAGGAAAGTGGCCATTCAATGGGTGTGGCGACCAGCCCGTGCTTGACGGGATTATAATGGATGTAGTCTATGTGCCTGTTCAGATCGGCCTCATCTCGGATGATGTGGTCCCAGTAGCGCCTCTGCCATACGCGGCCACGATAAGCCCCCACCAGGTGTCGATACTTATATCCAAAGATCTGTTTGATCCGCTTTATGATCATGGCAGGGTCATTGGTGCCGGGGTTCATGACAAGATGAAAGTGGTCAGGTAACACTGACCACGCAATAGCCTCGAACGGTAAGTCGCGTTTCACGCGACCCACGGCGGCAGCAAGCAGGGAGCTGTTCGACACGAGGATTGGGCGGCGGTGCTCCGTGACCGTCGTTATGAAATACATCTGTCCGGGCGAGAAGTACCGAAGGAGTATTGACATGCCGCCACCAGGAATCACGAGGCACGACCGCTAAAGGGTCGTGCCCTACATCCTATTCTCTCACCCCCCCTCACAACCACAACTGCCGATCCAGCGTCCGATAATGTATCGCCTCCGCCACATGCCCCATGTCGATCCGATCGCAATCGGCGAGGTCCGCGATCGTCCGCGCCACCTTCAGAATCCGATCATACGCCCGCGCCGAAAGCCCCTGCCGCGTGATCGCCGTCCCGAGCAGCGACTGCGATTTCTCATCGATCTCGCAGTACTTCCGGATATCCTTCGATTCCATATGCGCATTGCAGTAGATCTGTTTCTCCCCCTTGAAACGGTCGATCTGGCGCTGGCGGGCGCGATTGACCCGGGCGCGGATGACCGACGACTTCTCCCCGCAGGTTTCGCTCGAAAGATCCTTGAAGTTCACCGACGGAACCGTGATATGAATGTCAATCCGATCCAGGAGCGGCCCCGAGATGCGCGACATGTAGCGCTGGATCTCGCTTGAGGAGCAGTTGCACTCGTGTGACGGATCCCCGAAATAGCCGCACGGACAGGGATTCATCGCCGCCACCAGCATGAACGCCGCCGGGTAGGTAATAGTCGTGCTGGCGCGGGAGATCGTGACGTCATTGTCCTCCATTGGCTGGCGCAGCATCTCCAGGATGTCCTTCTTGAATTCCGGCAGTTCATCCAGAAACAGCACGCCGTGATGGGCCAGCGACACCTCCCCCGGCTTGGGAATCGCGCCGCCGCCCACCAGCCCGGCATACGAAATCGAGTGGTGCGGCGAACGAAACGGGCGGGTGGCGATCAGGGCCGCGCCGGCCGGCAGCCGTCCGGCGACAGAATGTATCTTGGTCGTTTGGAGCGCTTCTTCAATCGTGAGGTCGGGCAAGATTGTCGGCACGCGTCGCGCCAGCATGGTCTTGCCCGACCCGGGAGGTCCGATCATGATGATGTTGTGGCCGCCGGCGGCGGATACCTCAAGCGCGCGCTTGGCCGCCTCCTGGCCGCGAACATCCGCGAAATCAATGGCGTAGTGGTAGGCCTCGTTGAAAACCGACTCGATGTCGACCTTGAACGGCGCAATCGAGGACTCGTCTTCAAGGAAAGCGATGACGTCCTTGAGCGAGTCGACCGGGAAAACCGGGATAGTGTCGGCCATGGCTGCCTCGCGCGCGTTGTCCTTGGGGACAATGATCCCCTTGATCCCGTTGTCGCGGTTGAAATTCATGGCCATCGGCAGCACCCCCGGCACCGCCCGCAGGGCGCCATCGAGCGAGAGCTCACCGACCATCACGAATTCGTCGAAACGGTCGCGGAGGATCTGACCGGTGGCGGCCAGAATGCCGACCGCGATCGGAAGGTCGAAAGCCGATCCCTCCTTCTTGATGTCCGCCGGCGCAAGATTGATAGTGACCCGCTTGGCCGGGAAGACAAAGTCGGAGTTCTTGATGGCCGAGGTCACGCGTTCTTTGGATTCGCGCACCGCGCCATCGGGCAGACCGACCGTCACAAAAGCGGGCAGTTGCTGCTGGATGTCGGCTTCGACCTCGACCGTGTACGCGTCGACACCGAGCGTTGAGGCGGAAAATATCTTGGACAGCATGACGAAGATCCCTCCCCGCGGCACGTGGCCGCGCACTGGGTACTCCCGCAGCTGCCATGATGTGGTGGGCGACGGCGCCCGATCGGTTGTGCTCGGGCCGCGGGAGAACCTCACATTCGTTCAGATTCTAAACCCGGCCCGTAACATGGGCAAAAAGGTCCGTCAGGTAAATCACTTTCTGCCGGGGGAGGAAAAAGAAAAGCGGCAGGCTCCAGGCCTGCCGCTTGCACATATCTTTGGCCCCAAAGGGCTACTCAGTCGGAGTAACGCGCTGCAGCTCCACCGTCTTGGTGATCTGCTCACCGTCGATCAGCTCGATCTGCGTCAGCTTGATCCCGCCGCTCGGGCGCTCCAGGGCGAACAGCCCCTGGGCCGACAACTCGGGGTCACAGCTCGTGCACGGATAATCGGGCGCGGGACGGTCACTGCCGGGTTCCAGACGAACACGGTCCGTCAACGCGTAGGAGCCGAAATTCTTGCAGAAACAGGCCGTTTCGTTAAAGAGATCGGACGAACTATCCGCAACCATATTATACGAAGTCTCGCCGAATACCCACGTGACAGCCTGGGTGACGCTAACGGCATTAACGCCTTCGCCCCTCTTGAACGTGTACGTGCCGACATAGTCGCCCACCAGGGTCGGCAGCGGCGGAAGAAACACATCCTCTCTGCAGGAAAGCCCCACAACCCCGATCACAAACACAGCAATCAATACCACAGAAATCTTTTTCATCGTGTCCTTCTCTCCTCGAAATCACCGATATCATCGCGTCGGTCGACCAATATACATTAGGCCATTTCCCGGCACAACTGCAATTGTAGAGTAATCCCACTTTTTAGACGAACAGCGGGGCGGGCGCGTGTAATGCGCTCGACACAGAAGTGCGGTTCTCCGATAGGGGCGAAGGATCAGGCGCAGACGAAGAAGCCAATAGGGTGTCGGTAGGTACGGCGCAGTCCGGGAAAGATCCGTAGCCACTTACCGAACGTGGACAGGCAAATATGGCGGGGTAATCCGTTCGTTTCACTTAAGAATTTAAGAATTAAGGGCTTACGGAAGCACTCCAGGTCGACTGCAACCCCGGATCAGTGCTTCACAATTTTTGCTGAACCGGCCGAATTGTGGATAAGTGTTTGACAAACGGAAGGGGGGTACTTATACTTTTGGCAGTCAGAGTAGGAAAAATTCGAAGCTTACCACGTAGTCCGACTGCCGGGGATTTCCCCCTCTGTCCCTGGTTGATCGTGTGGTAGGCTTCTTTTTTTTTGCCTTCGCACGCACTCGCATGCGATTCGTCGCGAGCACAGCACGCCAGCATTATGTCAGGAAGTGTCGGCAACGGCAACGAACAGGTAGTCGCTCTACCCGATCCGGCGTCGGAGAGACGCCGGGCATCAATTCTATCCGTGAGATGTCGCCGCCGGGACAGCCCGCGACGCTAGTTGGTCGAATACGCGTTGAAGCTGTAGATCTTCCACCGGTCGTTGACAACGTGCAGGCCGAACTTCGTGAGGTACGCTTTGTTGGTGACCTTGTCCTGGAACGTGACTTCGACCGTGGCCTGTTGGCCTTCTATATCGACCTTGTTGACAATCCGCTGGTGGGAGAACCACCGCTGCTTGGTCACCCCGTTACCGGTGAGGTCATCGAGGATCTGTTCCGGGTTCGTGAAGCGGCGCGGCTGGTCGGTCTGCAGGGCATAGTCCTCGTTGATATTCCTCATCAGCTCGGCAAGGTCGAGCAGGTGGGCGAGACTCGCCTTATCGTCTTTTTCCATAGCCCCGAACATGGCTATGACGGCTTCCTTGGGGCCGGGTGGCTTGGAATTGCCGCAGCCGAGCAGGGCGGCCAAAACGGCTGTCAGCAACAGCGTGACGGTGAGGACGCGCAGATTCATTCCTTAAATACCCCCCGTAAAAGTGATTCGGTGGCTGTCGCCCAGCTCGGCGCCGGGCGTGAAGGCGTATGAAACATGGAACTCCTTGATATCGAACCCGACGCCCACGCCGAGCCCGGCCCACGAATCCTCGGAATCGGCCGTGCGGTAGTTGCTGCCGAAGCTGTTCCAGCCGAGGCGAAGGTAAAGGGGCTTCAACTCGACATACTCGGCCCCGAACGCAAGGACCGGATCGTTGTCGATCGGGACGATAACATCGCCGACAAGCGTCAGCGGCAGGCCTTTGGGACGTGTGGCGACTCCCCCGCGGACCGTGATCGGAAGGTCATCCTTCTCATCGCCGAGGGAAGAGAGCTGGGCGCCGAGGTGCTGGATCGCCAGCCCGAAAATATAGCGGTCGCGGTTGGTGGCGTACCGGGCGCCAAGATCGGCGGCGAGCCCCGTCGCCGAAAACTCCTGCAGCTTCTCATAGACAAACTTGACCGTCGCGCCGAACGCGAGCCCGTAGCGGGGGCGGAACGCGCCGGTCAGACCAAACAGCAGGTCACTCCCGCCGAACTCGCCGAGGGTGTTCCCCTCCATGTCGGTCTCCGTGAAATCGCCGTAGTTGAGATAGCTGACATAGGCGCCAAACGCTTTGTTGCCGCCGAACGGCCGGATATAACCGAGGAAACCGGACTGCATGTCGGCCACATAGCTGTGGTAACCGGCGATCAGGCGGGGTTCCTCGAAGAGGGCAATCCCGGCCGGGTTGTAGTAGAGCGCCGACTCATCGTCGGCCAGGCCGGTAAACGCACCCCCCATGCCGACCGCCCGGGCGCCGACATCGATTTTGAGGAACGCAAAGCCGCTCGTGCCGGCGTTCTTGTTGACGTCCGCCGACCACGCCGAGGCGCCGACAAAGAGGGTGACGCCGATAAAGACGGCGGCGGCGAGGAAAGCAACAACGTATGTCATGCTGAGCGGAGTCGAAGCATGACATGGATGCGGGAATCGGTACAAGTTTTTGAGCATTAATGTAGTCCTTCCAGCACGATGATACGGCACCCGGCGCGGGCTGTCAACTTATATACCGGGTCGGCAGACCGGTGAATATTATACAATTGAAGGGGCGTTGGGGCGACGGAGGGGAATCGTCCGAACGGGGGCGAAGAACTCTGCGGCATCGGCGACGCCCCGGGGCTAAGACCGATCCCACTCCAGACGATAGGGCACCTTGTTTCGTGTCCCCGGACTACTTCACCAGCTCTTCGTCGTCCGGTTAATGATCGCCTCGACCAGCAGAGCAATCGCGTCCCGCTGGGCGTCCTCCTCGGTCTCGCTCGCAATCTCATAGGTCCCGAGCTGGCTCATCCGCTCGGTCCAGATCTCGGCGTTGTCTTTTGGGTCGGTCAGCGTGATCTGGAATTCCATCGTCACCGCGTACGATTCGACCACATCCCCCTCCGTAAACCGGTATGGAGCGCGGCGGTAGTTGATGAGCGTGCCCTGCAGAAGGGCGTCGGCAACCCCCTCCGGCACGACCTTCAAGGTGCCATCGGCAATGAAGGCGTCGATAACGTCATCCGTGAGCTGGTCGGTGACCTGAAGTTCGACTGTCTTGTTCTCGAACCGCTCTATAGAGATCGCCTTGATGCTCGACTTGCCGGCCGGGTTGAACGTGTACACACCGCAAGAGGCGAGAGACAGCGCCAGCAGGAGGAGGCAAGAGATTCTGATCGTGTGTTTGACGTCCATGTTATATCAACCGTTCGGCTTAGGTCCATGTCAGAACCACAAGGGTCCTGACCTACAAGAAAACTGGATCCCGGGTCAAGCCCGGGATGACAGAATATAGGTGTCAGATCCAGGCCAATGCCACGGCCACATGATCCTGACAATTGACTTCTCCGTGGTGTCAGGTGACCCCACCAGACACCCCATCGATGACATAACCTCTTCGAAAACCTAGTGGCTCACCACCACTTTACCACTCTTTATCACGCGCGAAACCAGGTTCACCGCGTAGTGATAGGGCAACTCGCGGTAGTTCTGCATGTCCCAGATCACGATATCCGCCTTCATCCCCGGCTCGAGCCGTCCAAGGGTCTTCTGGCGGCCGACCGCACAGGCGGCGTTGGCCGTCACCGCGGTCAGGGCCTCGGCGGCAGTCATGCGGAAATGCAGGGCGGCCAGCGAGGTGATAAACGGCAACGACTCGGTGTAACTGGAGCCGGGATTACAGTCGGTCGAAAGGGCGACCGTGACACCGGCCTCGATCATCTTACGCGCCGGCGCATACTTCGAATGCCCGAGCGAAAACGTCGTGCCGGGCAGAAGGACCGCAACCGTGCCCGCCTCGGCCAGCGCCTTGATCCCGGCGTCGGAAATGTACACGAGGTGGTCGGCCGAGATCGCGCCCAGTTCGGCGGCCAGTTCGGCTCCGCCGAAAGGATTGAGTTCATCGGCGTGGAACTTGAGCTTCAGGCCGGCTTTCTTCGCGGCGGTCTGAATACGCCGGGACTGCTCGATATCAAACACGCCGACCTCGGTGAAAATATCGGAGAATTCGGCCAGTTTCGCCGAAGCAACCGCCGGGATCATCTCCTCAACCAGCAGGTCGACATACGCCTCGGGGTTCTCGCGATACTCATCGGGAACCTCGTGGGCGCCGAGGAAGCTCGGAATCATCTCGATCGCAACCTGCTGGGTGAGGTCGCGGATAACCTCGAGCTGCTTAAGCTCCGACTCCGTCGACAGGCCGTAGCCCGACTTCGCCTCGATCGTGGTGACGCCGTAGCGGAGCATGCGGGTGACCCGCTTCCTGGTGTGCTCGGCGAGGATCTGCTTGTCGGTGCCGCGCAGATCGCGGACCGAGGCGCGGATACCACCGCCCGCCTGGGCAATTTCCATGTAGGTCTTGCCCTGGATCCGCATTTCGAATTCATTCTCCCGGGTCATCGAGAAAACCGGGTGCGTGTGCGGGTCGATGAAGCCGGGGGTGACAACCGCCCCCTTGGCGTCGATAACCGTGCAGCTCTCGGCCACCGGCGAATGGCGCTCGACATCTTCCGACTTGCCGACCGCGATGATCTCGTCGCCGGCGACCGCGATACCGCCATGGTCGATCAGGCCGATATCATTCATGGCCGGGCCGAGACGCGGGGCCGGGCCGGCCATGGAGACCAGTTGCCCGATGTTCTTAATGAGCAGCGTGACTTTTTTCTTTGGTGGCATGATCTGAATATACGAGCGGGCGATCAGCCGTCAATCTCAAACTCCGTTGGAGCCGATGTTGTCTACTCCCGGAAGTCCGATTCGAGGGAATCGGCCCACTCGCCAAACGCCGGGTCGCCGGTCATGCGCTGGAGCATACGCAACTGGTTGATGTGGATCATGTGGTAATCACCCGCGAAGTGGCCGAACCGAAGGCCGTAGAGGCTTGGCTTGCCCGGCCGCCGGAACGAAGGGATATAGTTCTTGATCGTGCGAAGCGACTGCTGCAGCACCTCATAAGCCTCCGGACTCTTGGTCAACTGGTAGTAGTCGTAGACACCATACAATCCGAAAATGAAGCCGTTGAGCGTCTTGCTCGGAATCGGCGTGGGGTACTCCTCGATCCAGTAGCAGCCGAGAGAATCAAAGAACACGGTCCAGGGAACGGATTCCCCCTGCGGGCGGAGCATCGTGGCGAAAGTCCGGTCGGCAGCCCTCAGGTAGAGCGAGTCGCCGGTGACCAGAAACGTGCGCGTGAGCACGCCGAGAATTTCCCCCTGCGCCATACCGGAAAACCACGGCGCCCGGAGATAGCCCTCCTCCTGCTGATTCACCCAGTTGTCGTAGTGGTACGGGTAGTACAGCGCGCCATCGATCTCAATGGCCTCGCGCAGGGTGCGATCGACATGACGAAGCAACTGCTTCAGCCAGGTGGAGTCGCCGGTCCCGTGAAAAGCCGCAAGCAGCCGCAACGACCGGTGGGCCAGCTCGACCGGATGGTAGTACATCGCGTCCTTGTACCGGTACATGACAACACCGAGCGGATCGGTCGCAACAGCCGTATCGTTGAGGGCGTCGAGATTGTAGCCGATATTCGGGAGCTGGTTGTAGGGGAGAGAATCGATACTAAAGACATAGGGAACGCATGAGTCGGGCAGTTGGACGGGGGATTGATCGAATCCCTTGCGTTCGACTTTTTCGTCGCAGGACAGACAGAGCGCGGCAGCCGCGACGAGGCTCACCATGAAACGGACAGTCCGGGTGTTTGACATACGGCAATTCTCCTTATGGCCGGGACAGGCGGTAGGCATACAGTGGTCCCAGCCGGTAGGGCTCGCGTTCAACATAATGTGCGACCGGCGCGGCCGATTGCTCCAATGGCCGCTCGAGGACAAGATACCGCGCCCCCTGCTCGACACACCACCAAACCTGCGCCGTGTCGTCAACCGAGTCAAGCCACCAGCCGCGGCGATTCAACTGGTAGAGCGGCACAGCCCCCCGGGTATCGTCGGCGACAATCACCGGCGTGTCAGCCGGGATAAGTTGCTCGGCGGCGCGGCGAATTTCGTGGTACGCGGGATCAGGCGCAAAGCGGTCCTTCACCCGCAGGGCAATGCCGACAGGCGCGGCAAGTATGAGCACGACAGCGATCACCCGCCCGTACCGCGCCCGCCACAGGTGGACAAAGCCAAGGCTGGTGAGAGCGGCAAGGGCGGGCGTGAGTATGAGCGAATAGTAATCATGAATGCGCGAGTAGCGGGCGGTGAGAATGACAACCACCGCACCCGCCGCAAGCCACCAGAGGAAGAACGGCGGCGCCTGACGCCGGACTGCGCGCCAGAGCCCGAACAGAAACGGCGGGAGGAGCACCCACCCGACAAAGAGATCCCACGGCCACTGGAGCAGGAAGCGTTTGAGGAACAACTCACTGAAGAGGTAGGTCGCAAACGATCCGAGAACCGGCGTTCGCTCCATGAGCCAGCCCGTGGTCGCCATCCAGAGGACCGGAGGCGCAGCGGCGATAAGAGCGAAAAGCCCGAACCTCCCCAGCGACCTTGCGCGGCCCGGTTGGCGTCTGAGGCTGACCCACAGGAGCGGCAGGAGTATCGCCAGCGCGAACGGTTTGATCGAGGCGGCCAGACCGAGGCAGAGCGCGGCGAGAATCAACCGCCAGATGTCTCTGCCGTCGACCGAAGCGACATACAGCCAGGCGGCACACAACGTCAGGCCGAGCATCGTAATGTCGGGCATGATCTTGAAACTGTAGTAGAAATACAGCGGCGAGAGCGCCAGCGCGATCAGGCTGAACAAAGCGGTTTGGTCGTCGCTCAGGCTGCGCACCAGGCGGTAAAACGCGAACAGGCCAAGGCAGCCGAACAGCAGCGTGACAACATGCGGGACGACATGCGTAAACCCGACCAGCTCGTACCCCCACGCAGAGAGCCAGCAGTAGACCGGGACCTCCATCCGGAGGCCGTCGGCCATCGAATGCAGTTCGTTCGTCATGGGCGACAGCAGCGGCCGATCGAACTGGAAGTAATTGAGAGCGACCACAGCGGTGTCCGACTCACGCCAGGCATGGTAGCCGTTGGGGGGAGCGGTGATATTGTAGAGGTGGAGCAGACCGAACAGGGCAATCACTATCAGCGCCCAGCGATCCGATGCAGGCAGAGATATCCCGCCCCCGGTTCGTCGGGGGCGGGAAGTAGTTGTCGTGTCGTCGATGTGCACAGAGTGTCCCGATTCACCGGTCTTCGGGCTAGCTCTTTCTCGGCATGGGGATCTTGATCTTGTTCCTCCGCGCCGTCCGGATCGCCTCGTCGTAGCCGGCATCGGCGTGGCGCATGACACCGCTGCCGGGATCGTTGGTCAGCACCCGTTCGAGGCGCTTCTTCATCATCGGCGTGCCGTCGGCGACAATCACCTGCCCCGCGTGGATAGCGTTGCCCATCCCAACCCCGCCGCCATGGTGGATCGACACCCACGACGCGCCGGAAGCGGTGTTCAGGAGGGCATTCAGAAGCGGCCAGTCGGCGATCGCGTTGGAGCCGTCTTTCATCGCTTCGGTCTCACGGTACGGCGAGGCGACCGAGCCCGTATCGAGATGGTCGCGGCCGATTACGACCGGGGCGCTGATCTTCCCCTTCTTGATATAGTCGTTGAGAACCTCGCCGAATTGCGCTCGCTCGCCGTAGCCGAGCCAGCAGATCCGAGCCGGCAACCCCTGGAACGGAATGCGCTTTTGCGCCATGTCGATCCAGTGCATCAACGGCTTGTTCTCCTTGAAGAGCCTCTTGACAATCTGGTCGGTGACCTGGATATCCTCCGGCTTGCCGGAGAGAGCGGCCCAGCGGAACGGACCCTTGCCTTCGCAGAAGAGCGGACGGACATAGGCCGGGACAAAGCCGGGATAGGCGAAAGCGTCGTCGAGACCACCCTTCTCGGCCTGGCCGCGGAGATTGTTGCCGTAGTCGAACACCACCGCACCGTCTTCGTGCCAGCGGACCATCGCCTCGCAGTGCTTGACCATCGCCTTGTACGAACGCTGCATGTACCCCTTGGGATCGCGCTTGCGCAGCGCGGCCGCCTCGGACGGTGACATCCCCTCGGGGATGTAGCCGTTGAGCTCGTCGTGAGCCGAGGTCTGGTCGGTGATCATATCCGGGTAAACCCCCATGCGGTGGAGCTGGGCGAAAGCCGTCGCGGCGTTGGCGACCAGGCCGATCGAAATCGGCTTCTTGCTCTTCGTGTGCTTTTCGATCAGCTTCAGGGCGTCGTCGAGATCATTCACTTTCACATCGCAGAAACCCTGCTTCACACGACGATCGATCCGGGCCTCGTCGACCTCGACCACGAGGATCGACGCACCGGCCATCGTGGCCGCAAGGGGCTGGGCGCCACCCATACCGCCCATGCCGCCCGTGAGAATCCACCGCCCGGCAAGGTTCCCCTTGAAGTGCTTCTGCCCGGCGGCAACAAACGTCTCATACGTGCCCTGGATAATCCCCTGGCTGCCGATATAGATCCAGCTTCCGGCGGTCATCTGGCCATACATGATCAACCCGAGTTCGTCCATCTTGCGGAAATAGTCCCAGGTCGCCCACTTGGGCACGAGGTTGGAGTTGGCCAGGAGGACGCGGGGGGCGTAGTCGTGGGTGCGGAAAATGCCGACCGGCTTGCCGGACTGAATGAGCAGGGTTTCATCGTTCTCAAGGGACTTGAGCGACTTGAGAATAGCGGCGTAACAGTCCCAGTTGCGGGCGGCTTTGCCGAGACCGCCGTAGACAATCAGGTCGTCGGGTTTCTCCGCAACCTCCGGGTCGAGGTTGTTCTGGATCATGCGGAAGGCGGCTTCCTGGTGCCAGCCTTTGCAGTGGAGTTTAGTGCCGCGCGGGGCGCGGACAGTTTGGGGCTTCATGGTCCATTTCCTCCGGATCAGTTCAATTTCACTGCGGGGAATATATGGGGTGGGAGGAAGAGGGGCAAGGGTTGTAACGCTCGGAGATTGACGATTGCGCAGGATGTGATTTTGCGTTACTTTGTCATAGAGAGGCGGGTCTATGATTTAGCCGTCATGGGAGAGCTTATGAAGCAGTTGCATGATCCGCTGGAATCACTCTTTGTCACGCCTGAGGGGTACCGCCGCCTCTGCTACGTCGGCGAGTCCGACCCCGATGGCCGCTGGACCAACGGCGTGCTGCGGACAAAGGAAGGGGACATCTCCTACCCGGTCGAGAATGGCATCCCCCGGTTCCACCTTGGCGACGGAAACGGCTGGGATGACGACACGACACGGGACGAGATATTCCGCCGGCGCCGGGTCGATCCGGAAAAGCTGATTGAGCGCAACTACGACTACATGGTCAACCAGTGGCCCGAGTACGACAAGTACGTCGATTGGATCCGCCGAATCGCGGCGACCAACGGGCCGATTGTCGAAATCGCCGTCGGCCCGGGAGGCGGAGCGACCCCGATGGTCCTGGCTGTAAACCCGGCTGCACATGTCGTGATGAATGATATCGGGCTGTGGCCGCTGCGGCAGTGGCAGAAGTTCGCGCGGCGGATGCGGGGGAAGTCACCCTTCGACTCCGCTCAGGGTGACATTGAGAGGGCTCAGGGTCACATTAGGAGGACTCAGGGTGAAACGGGGAGACCGTTGTGGCCGAACCTCGGGTTTGCGCAGTTCGACGCCACCCAGATGCCGATCGCCTCGGAGAGCGTCGCGGCGGTGGTGAGCATGGGGGGAATCAGCAATATCGAGTCAAAGGCGAATTCGGCCTTGCGGGAGGCCTACCGTGTTCTGCGACCGGGCGGGACACTCTACGCGTTCGAGTTGCTGCCGGATCATACGATCACGCCCAGGTGCCCACCGGAGATGATCGCGATTCTGAAACAGACCTACCCGCACATGGAGACGGGGTACCGTCCGGTGCTGGAGGAGCTCGGGTTCGATCCGGTGCGGATCAAACCGATGGGAAGACGCCCGCTCGTACCGGGCGAGGGGGGACTGGCGGATTTCTGTACGCGGCACGAGGTCGTGATGTACCTTCGCCAGCTTCGCATCCGGGCCCGAAAGAGATAGAGACCGTAACCCGCTCCGCCGGGCCCGATTGCTCGTTCCGCAGGGTCTTGCGCTCGCGTAGCGAGCGTGTGACCCTGCGGGTGGACACGGCTGATTTCTTCGTTCCGCAGGGTCTTGCCCGACCCCGAGCGAAGCGAGGGGGAGGGTGTGACCCTGCGGAACACCGCGCGGCCCGCTCTGTGCGCGGCTGATACCCACATGCCGTGCGCGGCCGATGTCCACATCGGCCGCGAATCCCCCCCGCAAAATCGACAGCGAACTGATGGAGATTGCCCCATGGTCCACAGTAAGTATAGGATAGAGTGTAGCGAGAATGGGAGTTACCGTGACGGCAACAGGAGATGCCGCATTTCGGCAACAAGAGAGGCCAGGTTCCGGCAAGAGGAGGGGCAACGTGTCGAGAAGAGAAGAGGCAGGGCAAATGTGCGGCCAAAGCCCACTACGAGTCACCCCGACTTCTTTCCTGTCATTCCCGCGGAGGCGACTTGGAATCCTCTTCTGTCACCCCTGGCTTGTTTCCTGTCAGCCCGGCGGAGGCCGGGCCCCAGTCACGCCGAGTCTACCGTATGCCGGGATTACCAAACGAACCCAATGCATAGGTTAGATGTAGGTCAGGCCGCTTGCGGCCTGACGGCAAGACTCACACGGAAACCGGAAAACCGCGCAAACGAACCCAATTCGTCGATGCGTCACTCCGCGCCCGCGTAGGGGCGGGGCTTGTCTCCGCCCTGGAAGTTCCCCGTTCCGCAGGGTCTTGTCCGCCGGAGGCGGATGTGACCCTGCGGAAACCAACCCGTCAACCCCTTTTCCCCCCCCGCGATCAAATCACCCCCAAAAATTGTTGAAAAAATGGGAGAAATAACGGGAATTTTCGCACCCTCTCTGGAGTAGAAATATTAAGTGCCTTTCAGTCTTAATCTTAAAACGATGAATTGTATTAGCAAAAATTATGCTGGATAAAACGTTTGAACAGGCATATATTAACAACATGACAGCTCAGCAAGCGGATACACCGATGATTCTGTCATCTGATAACCTCACCAAGTTTTACCGCAAACGGCCGGTGGTTCGGGGTGTGTCAATCGAAGTACACCCCGGCGAAGTCGTCGGCCTGCTCGGCCCCAACGGCGCGGGCAAGACCACGACCTTTTACATGATCATCGGATTCATCCGGCCGGATGGCGGAAAAGTGTACCTGGGCGGGACCGACATCAGCCGCAACCCGATGTTCAAACGGGCGCGGCGGGGAATCGGATACCTGGCGCAGGAAGCCTCGGTGTTCCGCAAAATGACGGTCGAGGAGAATATCCAGGCGATCCTGCAGTTCCAGAAGCTCTCGCGCAAGGAGCGCCGGATGCGCCTCGATGAATTGCTCAACGAACTGGACATCAACCACCTGCGCAAGGCCAAAGCGTACACGCTGTCCGGCGGGGAGCGACGCCGGGTCGAAATCACCCGCGCCATGGTCACCCGTCCGAAGTTCATGCTCCTGGACGAGCCCTTCGCCGGAATCGACCCGATCGCGGTGGAAGATATTCAAAGTATCATCGCCCGCCTCGTGGAACGGGGTCTGGGCGTGTTGATCACCGACCACAATGTCCGGGAAACGCTGTCTATCTGCAACCGGGCGTACATTATGTGTGATGGAAAGATCCTCAAAGCGGGGACATCGGAATATCTGGCGAATGATCCGGAAGCACGGAAGATCTATCTGGGAGAGAAGTTTCGACTCAATTGATACCGGGCTCATCTGTGTAATAAATGAACGATCCGGCACGCCGTCGTAAACACCCGCCGAGAGAGAACCGATACTATTGGCAGGGAGCGCGTTACTGCTGTTCCTGCAAGGGTGAACCAGACGACAGGTAAGAATTATGAAGCTCAATATCGGACTCAGTCAAAGGTTAGGGACCAGCCTCGTCATGGCGCCGCAGCTGATCCAGTCGCTGCAGATGCTGCAAATGCCGGCGCTCAAGCTCGAACAGAAAATCCGCCAGGAACTGGAAATGAACCCCATGCTCGAGGAAATCGAAATGCTCGAGCTGGAGCCGGAAATCGAGCAGGATGCCGAGTCCGAGGTGGCGACGCCCGAGACCAAGGAAGAAAAGCAGGAAGTCGACTGGGAAGAGTACCTCTTCGACGACGAAGAAGGATACAAGGTGCGGGAGCACCGGGAATCTGACGAAGACCGGTTCGAGGGAACCGCGGCGGCCTCGACCAACCTGTACGACCACCTGAACGAACAGTTGATGCTGCTCAAGCTGTCCCAGGAAGAGCAGTTGATCGGCGAGTATATCATCGGCAACGTGGCCCCCGACGGCTACCTGACCATCAGCGTCCCGGAAATGGCCAAAGAGCTGAACACCGAGGTCGAGAAGATCGAGCGCGTGCTGGAGATGATCCAGCGCTTCGATCCGACCGGCGTAGCCGCACGGGATCTTCGGGAATGCCTGATGATCCAGTTGCGCGAACGCGGGCTCGAGGGAACGCTGGGCTGGCGGATCGTCGACGAGCACATCAACGAGCTCGACCGCAAATCGATCCACCAGGTGGCCAAAATGATGAACGTGCCGGAAGAGAAAGCACAGGCGGCCATGGAGATGATCCGGTCGCTGTCGCCGAAACCGGCGCAGGGACGGTTTGATCCGGCGGCTATGCCGGTTATCCCGGATCTGATCGTCGACCGGGTCGGGGAAGAATTCCTCGTGTACCACAACGACAGCCACATTCCCCGCCTCCAGATCAATTCCGGATACAAGAGCCTGATGCGGCGCGGCAAGGGCGCAACCCAGGAAACCCGCGACTACGTGCGCCAGAAACTGGAACAGGCGCGGTGGCTCCTGAACGCCATCAACCAGCGGCGGACAACCATGATCCGGGTCATGGAAGCAATCGTCGACCGCCAGCATGACTTCTTCGAACACGGCGCGGCATTCCTCAAGCCGCTCATCATGGAAGATATCGCCCAGATGGTGGAAATGAACGTGGCGACCATCAGCCGCGTGTCCAACGGCAAGTATGTCCAGACCCCCTTGGGCGTGTACGAAATCAAGTACTTCTTCAATTCGGGCATCGCGAGCGAGAACGGTGACGACGTCTCGAAGCGGTCGGTCAAGCAGCGGATCGAGGAAATCATCGCCGGCGAGCCGGCCGACAAGCCGTACTCCGACCAGGAGATATTCCGCATCCTGAATAAGGAGGGGATAAAGCTTGCCCGGCGGACCGTCACCAAGTATCGTGAAGAGCTGAAGTTACAGCCGGCCCGGCTGCGCAAGCGGGTGGGCTAGGCACTGTGGGTACCGGCCGCGGGCTGCGGAGGCGGCAGCGGCCATGCAACAAGAGATCCATCGGATGGAAACGCGCAAGCGCGCAAACGCTGCTTCTGCCGCACGGATTCGAACCGATCTGTCCCCTATTCCGTATCACTTACAGAGGGCCCGAGCGGCCCAACCCCACTGCTGGAGCGGTTCTCTCTGTGGTGCACAGAGTTCAATATACAGAGCCGTAACCCGTATTCACTGCCACGTCCTGTTGGGAAAGGAGTGAGTCAATCATGAAGAAACAGGTAACCGCCCGTCACTTTGATCTCACCCCCGAGATGAAAGCCAAGGCCGAAGAATCAATGGAGGGCCTGACCCGATTCTTCGACCACATCGTCTCGGCGGAAATGGTGCTCGACGCCGAGCGCCACCGACGCGTGGCCGAACTGAAAGTCAACGTGTTCAACAGCCTGATCGCAGGCCGGGGCGAAACCGACGACATGTACACGGCGATCGATGTCGCGGTCGACAAGGTCAAGACCCAGCTCAAAAAGTACAAGGGAAAGCTCAAAGACCGCAAGCCGGAAGAGGTCGCCGATGTCAAAGCTTCCCTCGCCCGCCCCAAGACCGATGTCGATGAAGTGGACATGTGATTTCCGGCTGACGCAACAAATCTGCACCACGAAGACCCGCCTCGCTCGAGGCGGGTTTTTTTATGCCCCCGAGGCGTGCTCTTCCACCAAAAACCAGTTCATCGCCGCCTCGTGGTTGAGCCGCACCAAATCGTCGGGAAGCATGCGATTCTCCGAATCGAGCGGGAAGAAATAGCTGTCAGTGAATTCCGGGCGCCCGGTCAGGACGGCAAGCCGGTCGAGAACCTCTCCGGAAGAGAGCCCCGTATCGATACGGCAGAAGAGCTGCGGCTTGCCGCCGCGGAACATCTCCCTCGCGCACGCGAGCGGTGTGATCGCGTACTCGTGCGCACCCAGACCAAGTTCTTCGGCGATCTCGGCCGCCATCGTCTCGTACATAAGCTCCTGAAGCGTGGTCCAGCCGGCCCGGAAGTCAACCGATCCCGCCGCCGACGGACCAACCGAATGGGTCAGCGACGCTAGATGCCCCGCCCGATTGACCGCCATCACCCGACGCGAACCATCTGATTCAGTGGTTACCAGCAGGCCGCACACCCCCATACACTGGGGGAGCACCGACCGATAGCGGTGGGCGTACTCGCGCAGAGTAGCGCTGTCACCGAAAACGGGATCGGGATGATCCAGCGCAAAACAGGATCCGGCAAAGAGCCCGTAGTCGCACGGCTGCAGGAGCAGCTGCGGCGACAGTGTGCTGAAATACTCCTCCACGACTGCTGTCGCCATCGGGCCGACATACAAACGCCCGGCGGCACGCAGTTCCGATTCGATATTGCGGGCATAGGACTCAATCACGGAATCGTCGAAAACAAACGGATCCGGACGATAGCGAAGGGCGACCCGGCGAGGATCGATTCCGCCCGACGCAAAGAAGCGCGTGATGGCACAGTAGCCGGAGTCATGTCTCCGGTAGACACCGACCAGCCGTTCGGAAACCGCCGGGAGTACGGCGGCATGGCGGGCGAGGAACGCCGCGAACGATGTGTAGTCGAGGTAGGCCATCAGTTCAGAAAGAGGAGTGTAACCCCCCCGACCGCGACAATCGCGCCGAGCCACGCGCGTAGCGTGGGGCGCTCCTTGTAGTAGAATATCAGCAGCGGCAAAATCATCACCGGGGTCATCGAATTGAGGGTCGACGCGATACCCGCCGCGATGTGGGCGACAGCAAGCAGCGACATCCACACCCCGAGGAACGGACCGAAAAAGGCGCCGCCGAACGTGAACGCCATCGCCCGCGAGTGGCGAACGGCGGATATCGTGGCGGATATCTGGCCGCGAATGGCCGACAGGATCCAGATCCCTATGAGGGCGACGCCCATGCGAACAGCGGAAGCCTCGATCGGTTCGATCGTCCCCCCCGCGTGGAGCATCCCCTGTTTCGCTAGCACCAGCCCGACCGCCTGCCCCAGCGCGGCGCCGAGTCCGAGGAGGATCCCGGTGAAGTAGGAGCCTGCATCGGGGTGGCCGGTCGCGACTCCATTCGGCAGCGCCGGACCAAACCGGCGCTCGGTGACTACCCAGATAATCCCGGTCACGGTGATCACGATGCCGAGGACATCGAGCGCCGTGAGCCGTTCGCCCAGGAACACCCACGCGACAATCGTCGTCCAGATCGGGGTGGTGGCGTAGAGGAGGGTGGTCAGGCGAGGGCCGATCATGACAAGCGCCTTGAAACCGCAGCTGTCACCGAAAACCAAACCCACGAGTCCCGAGAGACCCAGCCAGAAGAGCTGCTGCCCGTTGATGTCGGCCGGGAAAGGAGCGCCGGTAAGAAGAGTCAGGATAACGGCGTAGATCCCCACCGCCATCACCAGGCGGATGTTGTTGACCTTGAAGGAACCAATGAGCTTCCCCCCCTCGGCGAAAAAGATCGAGGTGAACGACCAGAAGAACGACGTGGCCAGGGCAGCGGTTTCTCCGAGGTACGGCATCGGGCAAATATATGGGGGAAAGCAAATTCCGGCAAATAAACTCGCGATATCCTGCGTTTCCTCCTGTGACCGGTTCTGCACATCAGGCATTCCTCTTCATGGTCCTGCAAGTCCCTGCAATATTCTAAGTTTCTGGTACACAAGGTCATAGCCTCTCATGATCCTTTCCCGTTTTCGGCACACCGTTTGTGCTAAGGCAGGAGGAGAGGAAAAACTATGGCAAAATCGATGAAAGTCCTTCTGGCGATCTTCCTGGCTGTTATCGGATCTACTTCCCCGGTTTCAGCCGCCTGGCGCGTGGTTTCGGGCAAAGTCCTCGGGACCGACGGCGGCGTGGTGGTCGGGGCAACGGTCCTCGCCCGCAACGATGACAGCACGGTTATCGGGGGAGTCCCGACCGGGCTGGACGGGCGATTCGTGCTGAAGATCCCCGCCTCACGCGCCGAAACGATATCGTTGGAAATTTCCTCGATCGGTTACGCCAAGTACGAAAAGCAGTTCTTCCTCGACCGGGATTCGACAACCGTCGTCGTGAAACTGAAAGCCGTGCTGGTCGATGTGGGGCGGATCGAGGTTTATCCCTTGGCGGTCCTCGATGAACCGAAAGCTGAATTCTCGCAGCTGGAAATTGCCGACGGCGCCAGGGCGTCGTTTCTGCCCTCGAATCCGGTCAGCGCGGTCAAAGAGCCGCAGGTGATCCGCGAGGGCTCCGCGCATTCGTCGCGGCTGCGGATCAACGGCACCTCGCCCACCTACTACATCAATGATATCGAAATCGGGCGCAATCCGAACCACTACGGGATGTTCTCCGTCATTCCCGCGGGAGTGATCGACGAAATGACGGTCCGGACGCAGGGCACCCCGGCGCGGCTGGACGCGCCCTCGGCCGTGGAATTCGAAACGCACAAGCGCTTCGAATCACACTCCGATGCAGAAATCAACCTGTCGGCGATCGAAGCCGGAGGAACATGGTCGGCCGGGGGAAGCTGCTGGTTCTCGACCGGAGCAGTGCGAAAGTCGGTGCTCGACGAGATTGTCGACCGATTCGACGTCGACAGCGGACGACGAACGATTCCGCCGACAAGTTTCCGCGATATATTCGCCTCGACCGGGATTCGCCTGGGCGAGGCGACTCACTTTGTGGTGGATCAGTATCATGTCAGCGACGGCCTGAAGTACCGCACCGAGCCCTCCGCGCGAAATCCGCTCGGCGCGAGCACCGTGCTCGCGACCTCGGAGCACTACGTGGGCGGACGGCTGGAGTCGCTTCGGCCGGGAGCGCTGATTCGCCTGAAAGCTGCGGTCCGCTCGACCGACGAACGCTACGAAGCCTCGCCGGTCCAGGCAACCGCCGCACAAACACAGCCCATTCTCAATCTGCAGGCCTCGGGAACGCAGGCGGTATTCGGCGCGGAAGCGACGCTGATGCTCGGCGAGATCGAACTGACCGTGGGGGATCAGCTACGATCGGTGATGGGACAGCGGATTGACCTGACACAGGAGAACTGGAACTTCCTGCCGCCCGACGCGGCCAGCGATATCCCGCACGCATATCAGACGGAACTCAACCAGTTGTACGGAGACTATCACGGCACGCGCCGCCGGATCGACAACGCCGCGTTTGCCTCGGTGCGCTGGCGGCTGGGAAACGTGCAAATGGAATCAGGGGTGCGGGCGGGACACTACGGCGCGTTGGCGCGCAGCGAGTGGCTGACCGTGCGGCAGGCCGTGACAATCCCGGTCGGAGACAACAAGCGGGTGAACCTCTTCGCGGGAACGTTCGTGGAAGATCCCGCGCGCCGCGTCCTGGAACCCTACCAGCCGATTATCCAGATGGACTACAACTCCCTGCTGCCGATTCGCACGGCCCTTCTCAGCGCCCAGTATGAACACGGCCCGGTGACCCTGTCGGCGTTTCGCAAACGGATCGACCACCTGCCGGTCGTCGAGCCGGATTTCAGCCAGGTCAGCGTAGCCGTCGCCGAGGAGGGATTTCTCCGGTCAGTATCCGCGGGCCGCAACGACTTCTATGGCGGCGATGTCTCCGTGGCGGCCGATGGCTTGCTGCGGGGAAAACTCCACCTCGACAGCTACTACGGCTACACGCACGCGGTGAAAACGACCTCGGGAGTGACCGTACCCTACGAATTGAACGCGCCACACCGCTTCATGGCCCGGGGGCGCTACGATATGAACGCGAGGGTGCGGCTGGGAGCGGAACTGAACGTACGGTCCGGTTACGCCTACACCCCGCTGCCCTCGAGCGAAGATATCTACGGAGACGATCGCTACAGCCGCGAATACTACGAAGCCTCACTGCGGACTGAGAATGCGGCTCGGTTTCCTGTGCACGTGTCGCTTAACCTGAGCGTCGCCATCAACCTCGGAGGTACCGAAGTGTACGGGTCGGTGGCGAATGTGACCAATCGGGCGAATCCGATTATCAGCGCGCCGGACGGATACGTGTACGATGCCGGCGTGCTGCCGAGCATCGGCCTGACCACGCGGTTCTAACGAGAATTGCGGCGTACGCCGTCTGGCAAACTGGAGAATATGAGAAGAGCCCGCGTTTCGGCGGGCTCTTCATGCGTGTGCCGGATCGGCGAATCTATTTCAGCAGCAAAGCCTTGCGCGTCTCCTTCGTTCCATCCACTACGAGCCGATAAAAGTACAGGCCGGTCGGCGCGGTCCGCCCACCGTCGGCCTGGCCATTCCATGTCGTCCGATGCTCGCCGGCGGAAAGCATGCCGTCGACGAGCGTCCTGACTTTCTGGCCGAGGACGTTGAAAACGTCAAGCCGGACAAGGCTCCGGTTGGGGAGCGTGAAGGCAATGGTCTGCGACGCATTGAACGGATTGGGGTAGGCGCCCAAAGAAAACGTGGCGGGGAGCTGATCGGGATCATCGTCGACACCGAGAGGAATCTGCTGCTGCTGATTGACGAATACGCAGATCGAGCTGTCATACGTATAGTCGCCCGGAAACGTAAGCATGTCGGGCCAGTCATCACCGGTGACATCGGCCAGCGCGATTCCGTAAGTGGGATCACCCGTATACCACGTCATGGGGGGACCGAAAGTGCCGTCGCCGTTGTTTCCGAGAAGCGTCGCAAAATAGTAACCGTGGGCGAGGGCCAGATCAAGGTCGCCGTCCTTATCGACATCATCGGCGGAGAGAGCGTACCCATCAACGGGGATCGGAATCCACTCGGGTCCGGCAAAGTTCCCCATTCCCTGATTAGTGAAAACCATGACCGTATCCTCTTCAATCAGCACGAACAGATCGAGATCACTGTCACCGTCGTGATCAAGGGCGAACACATTCTCAGGATAACGCCCGTCAAGCGGAATGGAAGCGCCGTCCGAAAATACTCCGGAGCCGTCGTTGATGAGTATATCGACCGACGGATCAGGATACGTGCGTGAAGCGACAACGAGATCAAGGTCGTCATCACCATCGGCGTCGAGGACCGTGACCGCTCTCGGATCTTCTCTGACCGGGTAGTCGGTTCGATCGGCGAATGAGCCATCCTGGTTGTTGATGAAGACTGAAATGCTGTTGCCGTTGCTGTTGGCGACAGCCAGATCGAGAAAGCTATCGCCGTTGAGATGTGCGGCCACCGGTCGAATCGGCTTGTCCCCTGTGGCCAGGTGGTCGGTCAGCGAAAACGCGCCGCTGCCGTCATTGAACAGCACGTAGAGGGTGTCGCGATCACCATCGGCGACGATGGCGTCGACGCCATTGCTGTTCGTGACGTCGGCCATGCAGAGATCGTCGGGCAGGGCGTTGGTGATGGTGGTCACATCCGGCACCGAGAAGCTGCCGGACCCGTTGTTACGAAGGACATTCAGGGACCGATCGTCACGATTAGTATAGACAACGTCGATATCGCTGTCGGCATCGACGTCGACGGTCGAGTACCCGTATACCGGTTTGTCGGTGCGGCAGGCCGTCACATCCGGAAAATCACCGGTGCCATCGCCAAAAAGCACACGCAGGTACCCATCGTCCGCCGTGACTGCGAGGTCCAGGTGGGTATCGCCATCGAAATAGCCGGCGTCCACTGCTACCGCGTATTCGTTGTCAAACCAACCGGCAAGGGCAAATGTACCATCCTGGTTATTGTGCATTATGGTAAGGCGTTGGGCTTGGAAACAGGCGATAGCGAGGTCCGTCCAGCCATCGCTGTCGAAATCGCCGGCGGCAATCGCCATTGGATCGGTGCCGGCGACATAGGCGCTCGCCGGATCAAAGGACCCGTCAGAATTGCCGGTAAGAACGCGAAATTCAGTGGTAAGACGGTTGCCGACGATTATGTCCGCCCGGTTGTCGTTGTCCACATCGGCAAGTATGAGCTTGGTCGGATTGTCCCCCGAAGCGTACGGGACCGCCGGCAGGTAGCCATTGCTGCCGTTGTGCAGGAGGACGTACACGGAGTCACGTTCATAGCCGCTGAATGCGAGATCGGGATAGGTGTCCGTATTGAAATCGGCGGTAACGAGGCCCTGGTTTCCACCGAACGCGTAGGGAATGCTGTCGGTCAGAACAAGTGCGCCCTCACCATCATTGGCGTAGAAGAAGAGCCGGCTGTATCCGAGGGCGACGCAATCGAGATCGCTGTCCCCGTCATAGTCAACCCCGACAAGTCCCTCGAAATCCCAGGGGTTCGGATAATGGGAGGAGGAGGGAAAACTGCCGTAACCGTCATTCAGGAAAACGAGCATCCCATCATCGGTGCCGACCACAATGTCCAAGTAGGTATCGGCATTGAGGTGTATGAGGGCAATGGAGTAGACGTTTTCGACGGTCGGGTGAAGGACCGGAGGGGCGAAAGCGCCGTTGGGATAGGCGTATGCGACGTAGAAACCATAGGCGCCATCGACATCGACGACGAGATCGACCAGACCGTCATTGTTGAGGTCACCTGAGGTTACGCCGGATACGCCGCTATTGAAGAGGATTCCATAGTGGCCGGAGAACAGCGCCAGCTCCCCCTCGGCCAGTGCGGCTGCCGGCACGATGAGGAGCGCGAACAGGAGAGAGAAGATGCGCTTCATGGAGGACTCCCTTGATTGTGCCCCCACCGCGACGATTGCCGGAACGACAGACCCCCCGAAAGAAGGGGCACGTTATGTGATAACCTGTTGTTGCATTGAAGGTAGAGATGTTGTCGGAGGATGTCAACAAAGACATTAAAGTCTTGGATTGGTTCGATAGGTGGGATTGGCACCCGGTTTGAATAGGGAAGCCGACCGGCTGAAAGCAGAACGGGCCCTCGCCGGGCCCGTTCGAATGAATCAGATAGGGCGTCGCATCACTGCGACTCTTCCGTCACCACATGCGCGACATCGATCACCTTGTCGTCCTCGCGCATCTGCATGAGCTTCACACCCTGGGTATTGCGGCCGATCGTCTTGATGCTCTTGACCGCGAGACGGCAGGTCACTCCCTTGCGGCTGATGATGATCAGCTCGTCTTGGTCGAGCACTTCCTTGATCGCCACCACTTCGCCGTTGCGTTCGGTCGTCTTGATGTTGATGATCCCCTTGCCGCCACGGTTGGTGATGCGGTAGTCGTCGATCGAGGTGCGCTTCCCATGGCCGTTCTCGCAAATGGTCAAGAGCGTGCTGTCCCGCTTCACCACGACCATGCCGATGCAGTAGTCCTTCTTCTCGAGGTTGATCCCCTTGACGCCGTACGCGGTGCGGCCCATGGCGCGGACTTTCTCCTCGTTGAACCGGATCGCCATGCCTTTGCGCGTGGCCATCACGATGTCAAACGAGCCATCGGTCAGCGAGGCCTCGATCAGCTCGTCTTCCACCGGCAGCGTTATCGCGTTGACCCCGGTCACGCGCGGGTGCGAGAAAGCGTCGAGCGACACCTTCTTGATCACTCCCTGCTTGGTGGCGAAAACGATATACTTGTCGGCCACAAACTCGCGCACGCGACAGAAGGCGGTGATGATCTCGCCCTTCTCCATCTGGACAAGGTTCACGATCGGCTTGCCCTTGGCGAGCCGCCCGCCGAGCGGAATCTCGTGCACCTTCAGCCAGTAACAGCGCCCCTTGTTCGAGAAGAACAGGACGTAGTCGTGGGTCGACGCGACAAAGAGGTGCTCGGCCCAGTCGTCTTCCTTGGTTTCGATACCCCGCACGCCCATGCCCCCGCGCTGCTGGCGGCGATAACCGGTGACCGAGAGGCGCTTGACGTAGCCTTCATGGGAGATGGTGATGACCATCTCTTCCTCGGCGATCAGATCCTCGACCGACAGCTCCTCGGCCGCATCCTGGATCTCGGTCCGGCGGGCGTCGCCGTACTTGTCGATCAGCATGCTGATCTCGTCCTTGATAATCTGCATGCGCAGGGCCTTGGACTCGAGGATCGCCTTGTACTCGGAGATCTTCTGGATCAGCTCACGATACTCGTCCTCGATTTTCTGGCGCTCGAGGCCGGTGAGGCGCTGGAGCCGCATCTCGAGGATTGCTGTGGCTTGGATATCGGAAAGCCCGAATTTCTTCATGAGGCCGGCGTGCGCCGACGGCGTGTCTTTCGACTTGCGGATAAGCGCGATCACTTCGTCGATATGATCCAGCGCGATCCGGTAGCCCTCGAGAATGTGCGCGCGCTCTTCCGCCTTGCGCAGATCGTACTTGGTCCGCCGCACGACCACTTCGTGCCGGTGCTCGATGAATGCCGTGATGAGCTGCTTGATCGACAGCAGCTTCGGCACGCCATGGTCCAGCCCGAGCATGTTGACCGAGAAGGTCGTCTGCATCGTCGTGTGGGCGAAGAGCTGGTTGAGGACAACATCCGGCTGCGTGTCGCGTTTGAGCTCGATGTAAATGCGCATGCCGTCGCGGTCGGATTCATCACGCAGATCGGAAATGCCGTCGATCTTCTTGTCGCGCACCAGCTCGGCGATCTTCTCCAGCAGGTTGGTCTTGTTGACCTGGAACGGGATTTCCGAAACGATGATCGCATCCTTGCCGGTCTTCATCCGTTCGACCGAAGCGCGGGCCCGGACATACACATGCCCCTTCCCCGTACGGTAGGCCTCGCGAATCCCCTCGCGGCCATTGATAATGCCGCCCGTCGGAAAATCGGGCCCAGGCACGAGGCGAATCAGATCGTCGTTGGTGCATTCCGGATTCTCGATCACGTGAATGATTGCGCCGCCGATCTCGCTCAGATTGTGCGGCGGAATATTCGTGGCCATACCGACCGCGATACCCGAGGTCCCGTTGCACAGCAGGTTCGGGAACTTGCCTGGCAGGACAACCGGCTCCTCGCGCGTGGAATCATAGTTGGCCATGAAGTCGACAGTCTCTTTCTTGAGATCCTCGAGCATCTCCATGGCTATCGGAGTCAGGCGGGCTTCCGTATACCGCATGGCCGCCGCGCCGTCACCGTCGATCGAGCCGAAGTTCCCCTGGCCGTCGACCAGCGGATAGCGCATGTTGAAATCCTGCGCCATGCGCACCAGGGTCGGATACACAACCTGCTCACCGTGGGGATGGTAGTTACCGGAGGTATCGCCGCAGATTTTCGCGCACTTACGGTGCGGGCGGCCAGGAGCGAGATTCAGATCATTCATCGCTACCAGGATGCGTCGGTTCGACGGCTTGAGGCCGTCGCGAATATCAGGCAGGGCCCGATTCGTAATAACCGACATGGAGTAATCGAGGTAGGAGCTCTTCATCTCCTCTTCGAGAAAGACCGGTTCTATCTTTTGCCGTTCCATTGCCATGGCAGCAGTGTTTCCCTTCTATCTTGCAGTTCTCACGTCCATATTCGCGGTACGGGCAATAGTACACATTATATGCTTAAAGAGCAACAAAAAACCCATCCTCAATGATATCTATTGCATTGAAAATTAAGGAGTTACGGTCGGATGTCGGCAAATGTGACCCGGCCCGTACAAACCGCCGGCCAGGGAGGCCGAAAAGCCGGGATATCCGCCTGCCGGGGAGCGTTATGCCCCGAGAAACGGATGCCGACAACACTGATATGGTCCCGACAACGACGCGCACAACCGCTCCCGATGAGACTGTGGTCGATCTGCCGGCCGGGTGTTCCGGCTACGGCTGGCGCGACTTTTTCTATCGACCGATAGCTTTCGGCTACGCCGTTGTCACCTGCGGTCGAGCCTGGCTGGCCACCGCAATACTCGCGTTACTGGTCATGCTCATCGTGCTGCCCGTACTCAGTGCCGGCGTGAACAAAGCCTTTCCACCATCGAAACAGGGGAAACTCTTCGGACTGGTGAAGAAGGAAAAGCCGAACAGCACCGCCCGGGTCATTAACCTCGTTCTCATGCTGACCGTCTGTATCGGCACAGGGAGGTTGATGCGACGGCAGTTCTGCCTGCAACTCCCGGACCGACTCACCGCCGGTGAGCGGCTCTCGCGTAACTGGGAACAACAGGCCGATGCCCTCCTGGTGACCGACTGGACACGCAGCCGCCGGATGTACCGCTGGGCCGCACTGCTGACCTTCGATCCGGACCGACATGAACGGCTGCAGCGGCGCGTGCAGTCACTGACGGCGACCCGGAACTCATCGACCGCCACGATGGAGACCCCCGTAGCGATCTTGAACACCTCTACTCATACAACCGCTTCCATCGTTGCCAACTCCATCGGGCTCAACGAACGCTACTCGCTCGAGCACAAACTGGGCGAGGGAGCCATGGGCGTCGTGTACCGGGGAAAAGACCGGGTGCTGGAACGGACCGTGGCCATCAAACAGCTCTCCGGACGATTGCTGGGGAACGAGCAGTACACCGCCCGTTTCACCCTCGAGGCGCGGGCCCTGGCCCGACTGTCGCATCCGAATATCGTGCAGGTATATGATTTCGTCGCGGTGGATGACGCCGTGTGGATGGTCCTGGAGTATGTCGACGGCGGCACGCTGGCCGACCTTCTCAAAAATCGCGGGCGGCTCGAGCCGACCTCCGCGGCGGAGATCGTGGCTGCCGTGGCCGAAGGACTGGCGATCGCCCACGACTCAGGCATCATCCACCGGGACATCAAACCCGCGAATGTGCTTATGACCAACGACAGCAAACCCAAACTGACCGACTTCGGGATCGCCAAACTGGCCGCGGCCGCAACTCTGACCCAGGCCGGGGCGACCCTCGGATCACCGGCCTACATGAGCCCGGAGCAGTGCTGCGGCGAGGCGCTCGATGCCCGCTCGGATATCTACTCCCTTGGAATCACGCTCTACGAACTGCTGACCGGACGCCCGCCGTTCGCCGGCGACACGACCGGGATTCTGGCGCAACACATGGTGGCGACACCCGCGCCGATGGCCACATACGCGCCGGGCATACCGGAGGGGCTCGAACGGCTGGTGTCGAAAATGCTCGTGAAGAAGCGCGAAGACCGGATCCAGAGCATGCTGGAAGTGCGGGAGGCGCTGGTCGGATTCCTGGCGGGAATCGAGTCGAACCGATCAAGAACCGCCGCCCACCATGCCGCGGTCGGCCACTGAATCCGGCACAATCAATTGAACGGCCTCGCCCGTTCGGTGTACCACTAGACAAATCAATTCGTGTGCGCCATGAATTCGACGACCGCCGGTGTATGAACCGCCGGGTGCCCCACCGCTTGCGGCCGGTTGAAAAAACCCGTGCACGATTGCTGGCAGTCATTGCGAGGAGCTGAGCGACGAAGCAATCTCTCTTGGGTGCCCCACCGCTTGCGGTGGGAAGAGATTCGGACGGAACCGGTCAGATAGGTATCCGATCAACCCGGTCACACAGGTGACAGGAAGTAGGTCAGGCTCCTTGGAGCCTGACTTGGAAATCGAGAAAGCAACCCCATCTACGCCGGCGATCCGAGTAGCTCGGTGTCCCTGAGGCCGCCATCGGCGTTCCTGAGGCGTAGGTCGGTGATCCTGCAAGTAGGTCGGTGTTCCGAGGGGCGTGAGCCCCGAGAAACCCGACTGGGAAAGAAAACCTGCATACGCGCCAACGAACCCATTCCCACCCCCCGCGTAGGGGCGGGGCTTGTCTCCGCCCCGGAGGTACCCCGTTCCGCAGGGTCTTGCGCGACCCCGAGCAAAGCGAGGGAGAGCGTGTGACCCTGCGGGTGTGCGCGGCCGGTGCCTTTGGTGAGTTTTGTAAGTTGCTTCGGGCGGCCGCCCGCCTATATTGAGGACGCATGAACAAACAAAGAGCTATACTCATGGCGGCAGCAGCAGCCCTGCTGTTGGCAGTCGGAATCGGGGCGGGATCGCCGCTGGCCAAAGGGGGACAGAAGAAGTTTGACCTGAAGAGCCTGGTCGGATCCTGGGAAGGGGAAGGAATGTTCCTCATGCCGGTAACGGATGTCGAGGTCGAACTGGAAGGACAGGGCGAGTTCGTGTACGACGCCGGCCGCGACCTCATCAAAACCTCCATGACCGGCACCAAGTACTTCCTCAACTACGCCGATTCCGGACTCCTGCGGCACGACCCTCAGACTGATTCCATTACCTGGGAAATATGGGACAACTGGGGCAAACACGCCAAGTACCGGGGAGAGATCCGCGACGGTCGCCTCGTGGCCGACCGCACCTTCAAGAACAAAGGATACCAGGTGACCGTCGATTTTCCGCACCCCGACACGCTGGACTTCCGCCTGACCCTGGCCGATCCCGACACCAAAGTGCGCGAGACGCGCGCTCGGTTCGTCCTCTGGCGGGTGAAATGACCCTATGAGCACCTGGACCACAACTGTCGACCAACTCGTGCGCAACTTTCTCATGGCGCTCAACGCGTCGATCCCCTCCATGCAGGCGGCGCGCATCCTCGATGAAAACCTGACCGGCTTCGATGACTGGGAACGGCTGTGCGATACCTGCTACAGCCTGCTCGTGATCGAGCCGATCCGCTCCTCGCTGCCGGAAGCGCAGCGCAAGACCTTCGATCTGCCGTCGTACGAAACCGAGTACGAATTCTATATCGATTTCAGCTTCATTCAGGTCACCACGAAGGACGAGGCCGGGGCGCCGCGCAAGATGGATGAGCGGCGGATGCTGCTGCGGTTTCTGCCGGGAGAGGATGTCGCTACCGGGTTCTCTGTGGTCGAGACGATGCGGGTGAGCGAGAAACTCGTGCTCGATGAAATGTCGTTTGCGCCAGTGAAGGCGGATGAAGTCTACTTCACCTGCATCGTTCCCGATGGGGCGGGCTGGCGTGTGCTCGATGAAATCGAAGTGAGACTCGACTAACAGAGAACCTACTACCGCAACAGGTCCACTCTCCTGCCCCAGCTCCACGCTCGGCTCCTCTTCTGCCGGGGCCGGCCCGCATCAAACCGACCGTGGTCGCGGCACGAATAACAGGCACCCGGCCACCCGCAAATCTCCGACCTTCTTCAATAAACTCGACCACTGACAAATGCCCTGAATCGAGCCATTTTCAACCCGCTCCATCACCCCTATCCTCATAGCGGTCATTGCCTTGACGGAGTCAAAGCTGACTTGGAAAACCGCCGCCATTTCTGTCCAGTTTCACTGACGAACTGATGGAGATTGCCCCGACGTCCCGGTAAGTATAGAACAGAGTGTACGGACAGGCCGAATCAGGCATGCTGATGCAGGAGTTGGAGCGCGAGGTGGAGCCAGAGATGGAGCCAGAGATGGAAATCGTCAGTGCTGTCAGGTGTCCCCACCTGACAGCATCCGAGAAACATCGCACCAGGCTTCCTGTCATGCCGCTACCCTGTGTACCGTAACCCCGAGTTCGTCCCGGTCAGGATGTCGGAGTCGGTGTCAAGACCGGCCGCTTTCACTTCGCCGATAAACAGCACGTGGTTGCCGGCATCGACCGTCGTGACAATCGCGCAGTCGAGATAACCGAGGATCCCATTTAGGACCGGGGTACCGGTCGCGGGGGATTCGCGAACTGTGCGGCCCTTGAGCTTGTCATAACCCGATTCGGCCGGGCCATAGAACGATTTCGCCACGCCGTCCTGCCCCTCGCCGATCAGGTTGAGGACAAACGCGCCGTGCTCCTTGAGCATCGGGATCGACTGGCGCTTCTTGTGCACGGCGATCGCGACCATCGGGGGTTCCGAACTGACCTGCGTGACCCAGCTCGCGGTGAAGGCGTTGCCGTCTTCCCCCTTGCCCATGGTGACCACGTACACGCCGTATTCGAATTTGCGGAGCACTTTCTTGATGTCGTCGGCCATGATGATAGCCCTTTCACGTCTGCCTGACGGTTGATAGTCCTTGCCGGCCTAAGACGGCCCGGCGTCGTGTTTTCCGTGTAACAGCGGGACAGGGCTTATGGTTCGAACGGATGATCGCGCATGAAGTCGGGACGGTAATGGTCGCTGGAGTCGAGTTCCTGCACCCAGCCGCGGCTGAAACCGAGATCCTCCATCGCCTCCAGCACGAGGTCGTACTCCTCCTCCGTAACCCGCCGGCCGAGCGTGGGGTGGTTCTCGACCGCCGGGGTGGGCCAGTACTGCGACATGAGCGAGATGTGGCAATCGGGGGAGTAGTTGGTGGCGATATACTGCAGGACATCGATACTGTTCTGCACCTGGCCGGGAAGCACGAGGTGGCGAATGATAAGCCCGCGGGTGATGAGACCGTCCTCATCGAGCACGATGTCGGGGCCGACCTGTCGGAACGTCTCGCCGATCGCGGCGGCGGCGATTTCCGGGTAGCCCGGAGCATGGGAAAAACTGCGGGCGAGCGCGTCATCCCTGTACTTGAAATCGGGCAGGTAGACATCGATAACATTCTCGAGCCTCCGAATCGCCTCCACCCGATCGTAGCCGTTGGTGTTGTAGACGAACACCGGTTTACGCCCGCGGGCGGTGAGCGAGTCAATCACCCCGAGCATCTGGGGATAGTAGTGGCTCGGGGAAACGAACCCGACCGATTTGCAGCCCGCGTCGAGGTGGCGTTCGATGCGGCGTATGAGATCATCGAAAGCCATCTCCGTCTCGAGGATCGGCTCCTTCGTGCGGGAGATGTCGTAGTTCTGGCAGTAGACACACTGCATGTTGCAGCGGGTGAAAAAGATGTTGCAGATACCGTGCGTGCCCGATATTACCGGCTCCTCGCCTCGGTGGGCGCAGACCGAGCCGATCGAGAGTCCGGCGGGGCTTTTGCACCAGCCGAGGACGCCGGAGGCGCGGTCGGCTTTGCAGCCGCGCGGACAGCACTCGCACCGGTCGAGGCGCGGTTCAAATGGCTGTGGAGTCGATCCGGTCACCTGGCCAAAACTCCAATCATGCGGCTTATACTCCGATCCATCGGCCAATATAGCGTACACGCGGACAGGAAGCCAGATCCAGAAGCGATGCGCTCAACGAAGCCCAACCCCCGTTCCGCGGGGTCTTGCGCGACCCCGAGCGGAGCGAGGAAGAGCGTGTGACTCTTCGGAAGTGCACGGCAGATGTCCATATCTGCCGCGAATGACCGGCAAAATGTGTGCGACGAAGTGCGCGGCCGATGTCCACATCTGCCGCTATTGCCCCGCAAAATCACCGGCTGAAGTGCGCGGCAGATGTCCTCATCTGCCGCGAACGACCGGCAAAATGTGTGCGACGAAGTGCGCGGCCGATGTCCACATCGGCCGCGAATGCCCCGCAAAATCACCGGCAAACCAACAGAGATAGAGGATCGGTCCACAGCATGTATAGAACAGAGCGTCCGCAAGGCAGAAGGCAGAGTAATCGTGCGGCCAGGTCCATTGGCTGTCAGCCCGACGAAGGAGGAGAATGCATACCTGTCACCCCGGCTTCTCCTCTGTCACCCCGGCTTCTCCTCTGTCACCCCGGCGGAGGCCGGGGCCCAGTCAAGCCTGACTCTACCGTATGCCGGGACTACCAAACGAACCCACTCTCCGGCCCGTAGGTCAGGCTCCTTGGAGCCTGACAGTAGGTAACCCGCAGCTCTGCTGCGGGCAGCTTGGAATGACATTCCTGCTTGACCTGGTAACCCGCAGCTCTGCTGCGGGCCGCCCGATACGAGTACTCCTCTCGTCTGTCAGGCCCCCCGTGGTCCTGATCTTGAGGATACCGGCCGTTAATCGACGTAGTTCAGAGCCTGACAAAGGGAGAACCAGGAACACGGAATCTGCGCCAACGAACCCAACGGTAGGTCGGTGTTTTTGAGGCGTAGGTCGGTGTTCCGAGGGGCGCAAGCCCCGAGAAACCCGACTGGGAGGCAAGTATGGAAAGACATCGGAGAGCTATGAACGCACAGGAGAAACATGCGCAAACGAACCCAATCTGTCGACACGTCCACCCGGCGACCGACACGCCCTGCGAGCACACCGACTGCCCCCTCCGCCCGCGTAGGGGGTGGCCTTGTGTCACCCCCGAGCGGTCGCAAACGAACTTTGTCCTTGGAAGTAGGTCAGGCTCCTTGGAGCCTGACACAGAAAGAATGAAAACCGGCCAGGTGAACAAGCGAACCCAATTACGTCAGCGGTAGGTCAAGCACCGCTTTGGGTGCTTGACAAGAGATACGGCAGCGCTCCGAAACATGCGCAAACGAACTCAATTTATCTCGGGTGTAGGCCGGGTCGAGGGAGTAGGTCGGGGTTCCGAGGCGCTTCAGCGCCGAGAAACCCGACATCGACGGCCACCCTCAATTGCGCAAACGAACCCAATCCCGAGGGGAACGACGCAATCCCCTTCCCTACCCGCACACCGGCGGCGGGCCACCCTTGAAGAGGTAATTCACAAGATAAGTGACATCGCCGACATTGACCGTACCCTGACCGTCGATATTGGCGGCGGCGGGATTGGTCGGCGCCGGCCCCGCCTTGAAGAGGTAGTTGACCATATACGTCAGATCGCTGACAATCACGCTCGCGTCGTCGTTGACATCGCCGCAGACGTAGTCGCAAACATCGCCTATGCCATCAAGGTCAGCATCCGCCTGATCGGAATTGCTGATCTCGGGGCAATTGTCGCAGGAATCGCCGACCGTGTCGGAATCAACGTCCGCCTGAGCCGTATTACTCACTGCCGGGCAGTTATCACACGGATCACCGATCGTATCCGAATCAGCGTCAGCCTGATTGGTATTGCTGACGGCGGGGCAGTTGTCGCAGAGATCGCCGACCGTATCCGAATCAACATCGGCCTGGTCGGTATTGCTGATACTGGGGCAGTTGTCACAAACATCACCGCGGCCGTCAAGATCGGCATCCGCTTGGTCGGGGTTGCTCAGCGCAGGGCAATTGTCAATGTCAGCCGGCACGCCATCGCCATCGAGATCCTGATTGGCCGGCGGGAAAGTGATGAAGTCGATCCAGGCGGCATCGGAACCGCCTATAGCGGAGCCATCTTTGACATAGGTCCAGCGGAACGTGTGGGTTCCGGGGGTGACCTCGAATGAAACCTGCTGCCACGGGAGTTCGCCGGACCACTGCGCGCGACGGACGCCGTCGAGATAGAACTCAAGGAAATCCCAGCCGGCTTCGGAAGAAACGCGGCGGTAGAAGGAAATCGGCCCCTGGAGAAGATCGTCCAGCGTGACCGTGAGACTGGTGGACTGAGAATGGCCGATGACCCCGGATCGAGCGGCGAAAGAACCTTCGTACACACTGCCCCCGGTCACCGACCACCAGGCAGACCCTGCCTGTTGCCACGGAAAGGCCGCAAGACCTCCGGATTCGAAATCCTCGACAGTCTGTCCGACAATCACCGAGAAGAGCAGGGAATCGTCATAGCCGCCATCGGCCGTAAGGTGGAGAACAAAGGTAACGGTGTGTTCTTGCGGACAGGCCGGGGAGACGTCGAAGACAAAGGGGCTGACCGAGACACTGGTCCCGCCGAGCGCGGCGATCGTGGGGAAGGACGCGGTGCTGTCGGTAACGATGATATACGGATCACCGGTGCGCAGGATGCCGGAAACCTTCGTGGCGGCCACCGGGCCTTCGTTGCGCAGCGTAACCAGCGCGTTGACCGACTCGCCCGGGTCGACCCCGGCGATCGAATGGCTCTCAAGCAGGAGCACCGGAACCGACGGCAACGGCTGAAGCTGAACATCGAGGACGACGGCAGGGGCGTTGGCCGTGACCACAATGTCAAACACCGTATCCGGGACATAGCCGGGGGCCGAGTAGACGAGATCACATGTCCCGGCCGCGATCATCCGGTGGTAGTTACCGACAACGGAATCGGTGAAGACATACGAGCTGTCGATCGCTAAATCGTGGCCGATGACCGAGATCATCGCGTGCAGCGGAAGGCTCGTGGCGGCGTCGGTGACTATGCCGCGCACACCGGTAAGCGCCTGGCGCAGCCAGTCAAAAAGCGAGACGCGGTTGTAGACCCAGTGGGCGGGAAGTTGGGAGGCCGGGATGAGCTTCGTGTTGGAGATCTCGATCGTGACCTCGCGCGAACTGTACCAGTAAGTCATGAAGTCCTGGCGGCCCCCCTGCACCTCGTACCAGTCGTAACCGTTGGTAATGCCGTCGCTGTAGCCGTCCATGTACCCCGCGGCGCCATACTTCTGGCACGAATCCGCATACTGGTGGCTGACCGTCTGGAACCAGGCATCATCGGGGTGCCGGCGCGACCAGGTATCCCACGGGTAGTTGACGACCTCGGTGCCGCCGTGGAAATTGGCCGAGAGAACGATCGTGCGAGTCTCGGCGAAATTCATCATGGCGATCGTCTCGGGCTGCCAGGCGTTGCCGTCGGGGTGCGGGCCGTTATCGGGATCGGGGAAATTGCGGTTGATGTCGACCAGTGCGCCGTTGCCGCGCGTCGCCCCGCTGACAGTGTTGTTGCCGCCCGCGTAGGTGCCATCGGGGTTGTGATTCGGGTTGATCCAGATATCGAGGCTGTCGATCATCCCGGTCACCTCGGCATTGGTGCCGTACGTGGAGAGGAGGGAGTCGATCAGGCGGAGCATGAGGACATAACCGGTGGCTTCGTCCCCGTGCATGGTCGAGGTGTAGAGGACCTCTGGTTCGTCTTCCTCGACACCGACGTTGTCCGAGATGCGGGCAAAGAGCAGGGCGCGCCCCTCGCCGGTCGAGCCGATATTGACAATCTGGCAGAGGTCGGGATAAGTCGCCTCGAACTGGTACATCATGGCGACATACGCGTCGTAGGTGGGATACGTATCCCACGCGGAGACATCGAGAGCGCTGCGGCTCATCTCGGGGCGAATCAGGCTGCCGGGGTGGGGGAGTTCTTCGAACGTGTAGCCCAGGCGCTGAAGTTCGGCAAGCTGGTCATCGGTGGCGTACGCGAGCACGAGGCCGTCCTGCACGTTGTCTATCGAGATGACTTTGGAGAGAAAGGAAACTTGGTCCCGGGACTCGACCGTCAAGCGAAGGTAGTGTTCGGTCGCGCCCGAAGATGGAGTGGGGAGGAGTGACAGCATCGCCAGTACCGAGAGCAGGAACCCGAGTGTTTTCATGTCCGGCAGCCTTTATGTGTTGTGGCGGGTCTGTAAGTATTGTCGAACGGTACTGAAGTAATATACAGCGAAACCCGGGCGTATCAAGAAAAAAGGGGCGGCAGTCAGGCGTGGGTGCCGGGCGCCGCCGGCAAAAGAAACGGCCGCCCGAAGAGGCGGCCGTGAAACGTGCCTTTCAAATGGACCGGCTCAGTCCCGTCCCTCGACCATGCGCCAGACGCGCCCCTCCAGCATCATGAGCTGGCCGGCGTTCTGGGCGTGCTTGACCATCTCGGCCAACTGGGTGGTCGTCGCGACTTCCTCGACCTGCTCCCCGACATACCACTGCAGGAACTGCTCGGTGGCGATGTCGTTTTCGGTGCGGGCCTGCTTGACCAGGTCGTGGATGCGCTTGGTGATGTACTTCTCGTGCTCCACCGCGCCGTCGCAGATTTCCTGCGCCGACTTCCAGTTTGCCTGGGGGGCGGGAATCGCCGGGACTACCGCGGACACACCCTGCTCGACCAGGTACTTGCCGATCTTGAGGGCGTGACGGTGCTCTTCCTCGGCCTGCTTATAGAACCACTTGGCAAAAACCGGCAGGTTCATGTCCTCGAACTTGTAGGCCATCGCCAGGTAGATATACTCGGAGGCGAGCTCAGCGCCGATCTGGTCGTTGAGGGCTTTCGCCATAGTCTGTGAGATCATCATGTTGTAGTACTCCTCTTTGATTATAGATAGACGAACAATTACCTCTGATAACGGTCGGTTTTTGGGGACGGTTCCTTGTAATACAGCCATTCGGGGGAAAAAGCAAGTCTTTGGAGGGGAAATGATTACCAAGTGAAATCGGGTTTCATTTTGTCCTCATTGGGGGAGGGGTAGTTGAAAGGAGATTGCAGGGAGGGATCTGTGGCGGAGGCAGTACAGGCCATCGAATGGATGCCCTTCAAGCCCGGGATGACAGCCTCTCAGCTTTCATTTTGTCCCAGCCATGCCCCGGCTATACTCAGAAAGACAAAGGCACGATCCGAGCTGGATCGTGCCTTATACGATTGCCTGTGATCGTCTTCTATGAGGTCGCGCTTCTCAGCCCTTGCCGCTTTCGGCGAGCAGAGCTTCCATCTGGTCGACCAGCTCGGCGAACAACTTCAGCGTCCGCTGAGTCGCCTCAGGCTTGGTCAGATCGACACCGGCCTTCTTGAGAATCTCGACCGGATAATCCGAGTTGCCGGTGGCGAGGAACTCCATGTAGGTGTCGAGGTACTTGGGATCCTCAAGCACCTTCTGCGAGATCGCCTGCGCGGCGGTGTACGACGTCGCGTACTGGTAGACATAGTACTGGCGGTAGAAGTGGCTGATCCGCAGGCCGCCGAGGTCGTTGACCGGGCCGATCACGAGTTCCGGGCCCCAGTATTTCTGGTAAATGTCGCGGTAGGTCTGGCGCATGAATTCGGCCGAGAGGGCCTCGCCCTGTTCGATCCGTTCGTGAAGAGCCAGCTCGAACTCGCTGAACAAGCACTGGGTGTAGACGGTCCCGATGATCTGATCGATATAGTGGTTGAGCAGGGCCATCTTCTCCTGGCGGTCGGTCGTATTCTCTATGAGGTACTTCATGAGGACGGCTTCGTTGCCGGTCGAGGCGACCTCGGCCAGGAAGAGGGAATGACCGCTGGAGACGTACGGCTCGTTCTTGTTGGTATAGAAGCTGTGCATGGCGTGGCCCATTTCGTGAGCCAGCGTGAACACCCATTCGAGGGTACCGTTGAAGTTCATCAGGACATAGGGGTGCGAGCTGTAGGTGCCCCACGAGTAGGCGCCGGAGCCCTTGCCCTGCGTCTCGTAGACATCGACCCAGCCGGAGGTGAGCCCCGTGTTCAGGTCGGCGACGTACTGATTGCCGAGGGGTTTAAGCCCATTGACAACGATGTCACGGGCCTGCTCCCAGGTGTACTCGGTTTCGCTCTCGAGTCCGAGCGGGACGCCGAGGTCGAACGTGTAGAGGGTGTCGACATTCAGAATGCGCTTGCGCAGCGACGCCCACTTGTGCAGCGGGGCGAGATTCTCGTTGACCGCCTTGAGCAGGTTGTGGAAGACGTCGACTGGGATATTGTAGTTGTTGAGCGAGGACTCGAGGCAGGTCTTGTAGCCCCGGGCCTGGGCATAGAACCAGTCCTTCTTCACCGAGGCGGCCAGAGCGGCGGCCAGGGTGTTCTGGTACTTCTCATACGTCCCGTTGTACTGGTCGCTCACGCGGCGGCGCAGGTCGCGGTCCGGGGAGTCGAGCAGCTTGTACACGCGCTCCTTGGAGAGCTCGATGACCTGACCGGTCGAGTCGGTGACAGAGCCGTAGTCGATGTCGGCGTTGTCGAGCATGTTGAAGATGTCGCTGGCGGCGCCGGTGGCCGGTCCGGCCATGGCGAGCAAGGCTTCTTCCTTGTCGGACAGGACATGCGCCTGTTGGCGGAAGAGGTCCTCCATGGAGTGCCGGTATGGAGCAAGCGCCGGGGTGCTCGCGACGAAGCCCATGATCTTCTTTTCACCGGCGGCGATAATCTCGGGCTGGATGAAGGACATGCCTTCGTAAATTTTCGACGACAGCTGGCCGATACGGCTGCCCATTTCCTGGTACTTACTGACGCGGTTATCTTCGTCAAGCCGGAGGTAGGCGTAGACATAGAGGTTGTCGATGATCAGTTCGACGCTGTCCTTCTTGCCGAAGCACTCAAGGAGGACCGCGGCGGACTCGCCGAGGCGCCCGCGATAAGGCTCGATCAGGCCGACACTCTTCTCGAGGCTGGCATAGGCAGCTTCCCAGGCTTCATCGGTCGGGAATATATCCTGGACGCGCCACCGGTACTGCTCGGCGATATCGGTGCGTTGTGGGACGACATCATCCGCGGCGAAGACGCCGGCCGACAGCAGGCACAGCGCGAGGGCGGCAAGGAGGGTACGGACTGCGAGACGTGACTGAGGCGACATCATGGTACTCCTGTAAGGTATTATGCTTTGCGCTTAGTCCTTAATTGCGTTATACATAGGCAGCCAATATACATGGCGCGCTCGCTGCGCGCACGATATTTTCGCGAGGGCAACAAGTATGTATACGTACCAGACCGGCGTAAAGCTTCATGATACCGATGCGGCGGGAGTCCTGTTTTTTGCCAATTACTTCCGGCTGACCCACGAAGCGTACGAGAACTTCATGGCCTCCGTCGGATTCGAATTCTACCACATAATCCACGAGGCCGACTACGTCGTGCTGATCGTGCACGCCGAGTGCGATTTCAAGCGCCCGCTGTATGTGGGAAGCAAGGTGACCGTGGAAATCGCCGCCGGCAACATCGGAAAGACCTCCTTCACGCTAAACTACACCGTGGTGAATGCCGACGGCAACGTTGTGGCGAGCGGCAATTCGGTGCACGCCTGTGTCGATAAACAGGGATTCAACGCGCGGGTGCTGCCGGATGGCCTGCGGGCGGCGCTTGAGGGAATTGCTTAGGATTCCGACTTCTCCGGCCGGTAGTATTGGCGGGCAAGACTGGTCAGCACGGCCCGGCTGACCTTGATCCCCTGGCGGGCTGCCGGGGGGATAATCGCGAAGCGCACCGGGATAGCGTGCCGCGGGAGCCGGTCTTTGAGCAGCGTTTTTACCTGGATCGGGGTGTCGGCCATCGCGCCGGTCAGCATGATATAGTCGCGGATCAGGCGGGTGGATTGGTCAAAGTCGCGGGGATCGCGCTCATCAAACGCGACGAACGCGAACGGTCGCGCGCCGAATTCATCGTCGGGGGCCGCCACGACCACCGCTTCGGAAATTCCCGGAAACTCAATGAGAACTCGTTCGATCAGCTCGGGCTGGATATTCTCGCCCCCCGAGATGAACATGTTGTCCCGGCGGCCCGTGACTTTCAGGTAGCCATCGGGGTCGAGAATACCTGTGTCGCCGGTATGGTACCAACCATCGGAACCAGTGACTGGCATTACCGTTCCCCGCTCGAGGTAACCGAGGCAGAGGGTCTCGCCGCGGACGAGAACTTCGCCCGCCGGGTCTAATTGCAGTTCACGGTGAGGGAGAAGCCGGCCCGATGTAAACAGGCGGGTGAGCGGGGCGCCGGGCTCGGTGGTGGTCACCTGTGACGCCATTTCCGTCAGGCCATACGAGGTACGGAGCGGCAGGCCGCGGTCAACGGCCGCCGCGATTAACGCCGGGGGGGTGGACGCTCCGCTGACAAGGAGGGCGGAGAGCGTTTCGCGGCGTCCACCGGCGTGCAGGTAACGGTGGAGCTGCGTCGGGACCATCGAGCAGTGCGTGATGCGGAGGTTGGCGATGCTGTCGATCAGCTCGTCTTCCGGCCCGGCGACAGCTACCGCGGCGCCGGCGAGCGCCGCACGAAAGAGAATCGCCAGGCCACCGACATGGTTCAGCGGCAGCGACAGCAGCCACCGGTCACCGGGGCGGAGCAGTATGTTCTGGTTCGATCCCAAGGCATTGTAGACATGGTTCCCCAGTGAGTGCACGCAGAGCTTGGGATCGCCGGTCGAGCCGGAGGTCAGGAGGCCGGTGGCCTCGTGCTCGGCGGGCCGGGCAATTGACTCACCACGAAGGTTTGGACTGCTCGGTGTCGAAAGACTCTCGCTCCAGCTGACGCCGGGGACAGGCTGATCGGACTCGGGGGTATTGAAGTAGACCGGGAATATATCGTTGTCCTGGAGGATCGGCCGGACCATGCGCGTGGGGAGACGGCAGTCGATCGGCACGGCGCAGAGGCCGAGCCGCAGCGAGGCCCACAAGAGCACACACGCGACCACTGTGTCGGCCGGGTCAAGCATCAGGGCAATTCGGCGGGGGGCAGGGTCATTCGGCAACCGCGCGATCAAGTGTGCCGCGAACGCATCGGTGAGGCGATGAAGATCGGCGTAGGTGTAGACCTGCGCCGGTGTAACGAGAGCGGGGTGGTCTGGCTGGCTGCGAACCGCCTGATCGAGCGGCAGGGGAAGATCAGTCATGGTCGATTTCCTCGATCAGATCAGGCGCCAGCTCGAAGACCGTTGGCGGGACCGTGGTGAGGTCGACCCGGCCGTGGTCGACCCGCAGCGATTCGACCGTGAGATCGCGTTCGAAGAGATCGAGTGTGCCAAGCCCCATCGCGACATCCTCGCCGGCGGTTCCATTGTTGAGGCAGGCGCTGATTTTGGCCAGCATCGCGAGGGTGAGGCTGGATTCATAGGTCGAACTCATCACCGTAATCATGCCGAGTTTCTGGGCGCGCAGGGCAAACCACATCGACCACTCGAATCCGAGGAGCGAGGGCTTGAGGATAACGGCGCGGATACCGCGCATCTGCATGAGCGCTTTGGGAGAAATCGTCTGGAGGCTTTCATCGAGAGCAACCTCGAGCCGGAACCCCCCGCGGTTGGTCAGCTGGAGGAGTTCGAGGAAGTCCTGCACGGGCTCCTCGATGTAGTCGATATCGTAAAGGTGGACGGCGTCGCCGAAGCGCAGCGCGGTCCGAAGATCGAAGCCTCGGTTGGCGTCGAGCCGAAGACGGGGGCGCGGACCGATCGTTTCGCGAACACGGCGGACAATGCGGATGTCGTCATCAAGGGGCCGCCCGCCGATCTTGAGCTTGAACGCGGTGTACCCCCCGGCGACCAGGCGCGCGGCTTTCTCGACTATGTCGTCTTCTGCGCCGGCCAGCAGGGCGTTGACCGCGATACTGTCCCGGGCGTTGTCGCACAGGAGACGGCGCATCGGGCGGTCCTTGCTGCGAGAGATGAGCTGCAGCACGGCGGTCTCTACACCGACTGAGACCGACGGCGTGAGCCGACTATGCCCAAGCCAGTTGCCGAAGCCGCCATCGAGTCTCTCCAGCCCGGTCGGGATGAGGCTGTCGCGCAGTCCGGTGCGCAGTTCGCGCAGCTGGCGCTCTGCATCCCAAAGCGTTTCGCGGCTGAAGCCGGGCAGCGGCGCGACCTCGCCCCAGGCGAAATCCCCCGTATCGGTCGTAATTCTCAACGCCAGACCGTCGCGGGTTTCCAGACGGTTCCCGCGCAGCGTGATCGGCCGCCGCAACGGCAGACGGTAGCGGTAGATTTGTATCCGGGCAATCCTCATAGCAGCCACCCCACGGAAAAGACCACACTGTACAACAGCAGGAGCTTGCCGGTGGTTGCGAGCAGGTTGTTGAGGCTGGGGCCGTCGGTGGCGCGCCAGGCGGTGCGAAAAGCCGGAATCGCCGGCAGCAGCGTCAGGGCTGCCGCGAGGGACCAGTAGTGGGCTCCGGTCATGAGCACGAGGACGACGGGAACGAGCAACGCGATTAAGATGACGGCAGCGTATTCGGTTCGGGCAAAGGTGCGGCCGAAGCGCGCCGCAAGAGTCCTCTTGCCGGCCCGGCGGTCGTTGTCGATATCGCGCAGGTTGTTGATTGTCAGGATGCCCACCGAGAAAAGCCCGGGAGGGAGTCCGGCGATCAGCACGGCCGGGGTGACCTGGAGCGTCTGAACATAGTACGTGCCGCCGACCGCGACCGGGCCGAAGTAGATGAGGACGAAAAGATCGCCGAGCCCGTTGTAGCCGAGCGGGTAGGGTCCCGCCGTGTAGAGAATGCCGAAGAGAATCGAGGTGAGGCCGATGACAACGATGGGCCAGCCGCCACGATAGACGAGGTAGGCACCGACTAACAGGGCAAGAGCAAATACCAGAGCGGTCGCGAACTTCATCTGTGAGGGCGTGACGAGCCCGGCCTGGGTGACCCGCGTTGGACCGAGACGTTCTCCCCGATCGGCGCCGGACTTGAAGTCCGAGTAGTCGTTGGCGAAGTTGGTGCCGATTTGAATCAGGAGTGCTCCCACAAGGGCAGCCAGGGCGGAGGGCCAGTGAATTCCGCCGATATCGAGGGCCATAGCTGTGCCGATCACCACCGGGGCGGCCGCGGCGAAGAGCGTCTTCGGGCGCGACGCCATGAGCCAGACTGCGGGCGACGTCATGGGGCCGACCTCCGAGGCATTACCCGCAACGCGGCGTTGGCAGTCATTGCGAGGAGCGGAGCGACGAAGCAACCTCTCCCGGTGCCTGCGGCGCGGCCAACAGAGAGATTGCTTCCCCCGGCCTTCGCCGGGCTGACAGAATCCGAGTGATTGCCGAAGCCCCTGTTCGCCTCACTCATCGCCTCGCTCCTCACGTCGTGCCTCCCTGCTCTTCGTGCCTACGGCTGGCGGGGGAATTTGGAGAAGTCGGGTTTGCGTTTCTCCTTGAAGGCGTCGCGCCCCTCCTGCGCCTCGGCCGTCATGTAGTACAGCATGGTGGTGTTGCCGGCGAGTTCCTGCAGCCCGGCCTGGCCGTCGCAGTCGGCATTGAGGGCCGCTTTCAGACAACGCAGAGCGGTCGGAGAATTGGCCAGGATCTCACGGCACCACTGAATCGTCTCCTCTTCAAGGCGGGCAAGCGGCACCACGGTGTTGACGAGGCCCATGTCGAGGGCCTGCTGCGCATTGTATTGACGGCAGAGGAACCAGATCTCGCGGGCCTTCTTCTGTCCGACAATGCGGGCCATGTAGGCGGAGCCGTAGCCGCCGTCGAAAGAACCGACTTTCGGCCCGGTCTGACCGAAAACGGCGTTGTCGGCGGCGATAGTCAGGTCGCACAGCAGGTGCAGGACGTGGCCGCCGCCGATAGCGTAGCCGGCCACCATCGCGATGATCGGTTTGGGACAGGTGCGTATCTGGCGCTGGAACTCCAGCACGTTGAGGCGGTTGACGCCGCTCTCGTCGGTGTAACCCGATTCGCCGCGGATTTTCTGGTCTCCGCCGGAGCAGAACGCCTTGTCACCCTCTCCGGTGAGAATGATCACGCCGATCTGCGGATCCTCCCACGCATCTTTGAGGGCGTCCTGCATCTCCTTGACCGTCAGCGGACGAAAGGCGTTGCGGACATCGGGGCGGTTGATCGTGATCCTGGCGATGCCTTCGCCCTTGTGGTACTTGATATCGGTGTAGGCGCCGGTGGGTGTCCAGTTGACGCTGGGCATAGGTACCTCTCTATTTGCGCAAGAACTCTTTCACAATTCGCACGAACCGCTCCGGCTGCTCAAGGTGCACATTGTGTCCGGCATCGGGAACGATTCCGACGGTCGCATCCGGCATGGCCGACACCATGCGCGTGGCGATCTGCTGGAATTTAGCGTCATGTTCGCCGACAATCAACAGGGTTGGCGGAGTCTTGGCCAGCCGGTTCCAGAGAGGTTCCTGGATGCCGGCGCCGAAGTGCCGGAGGGACACGGCGAGTTTGAGTGGGTTCTGCCTCAGACGTTGCGCGATGAGCGTTTTCAGCCTGTCGGGGTAACGCTGCAGCGAAGCGAAGATCGGCTGATCGTACCAGTCCCTGAGGAACTTGTCAAAGGACTCCGATTCCAGGCGGCTGGCCAGGGCCAGGTCCTGATCGCGCCGAGCGGCACGCTCGGTGGGATTGCTAAGACCGGGCGAACTTGATTCGAGAACCATGCGGCGGAAATAATCCGGGTAGTTGACCGCGAGGTACAATGCCAGGCGCCCGCCCATCGAGTAGCCGATCAGGTCGGGAGTCTGAAGGCGCTCGCCGTTGATGTAACCGGCCAGCAGACGCGCGGTCGCGTTGGCGGTATAGAGCGTGTCCGGGCCATCGATCACCGTCTCGCCGTGACCGGGGAGGTCCGGGGCGAGGCAGTAGAACCGGTCGGACAGCGCATCCATGACTTCGCGCCAATCGGCGCCGGTGCCGAGAAAACCGTGCAGCAGGACGACCGGCGGATTCTTCGGATCGCCGGCAGAATGGACATGAAGGTTGTAATCTGACATATACTCAACGATCTAACGCATCGGCGACGCCGGCGGTGATGGTGTTATGCAACCGGAAGTTGGCATCCCGGTTGGTGTGGATTTCTATGAGCTGGGAACGATCGGAGGTTTGGGATTCCCGGTAGGCCCGCTCAAACTCGGCCGGAGTCGTGGCTCGGGTGTGACGCAACCCGAACATCGCGGCGGCGTGTTCAAAACTCAGGCCATGAGGCGTCCCCCAGTACGGCTCGAAGAGATCGGTCCGCCGGGAGATCGGGAGGAAGCTGAAAATCCCGCCGCCGTCGTTGTTGACTGCGACAATGGTCATCGGCCTGGCGCTCCTGTTCACGAGCGCCAGCGAGTTCAGGTCGTGCAGGAGGGCGAGGTCACCAATCAGGAGTGTGCAGCGCTTGTTGTGGCCGAGGGAGAAACCGACCGCCGAAGCGACGGTACCGTCGATACCGCTAGCGCCGCGATTAGCGCCGAGCGGTACCGAAACGCCGTCGGGATCGGCGAACATGTCGATATCGCGGATCGGCATGCTGGAAGCGACAAAGAGGCACGAATCGACGGCCGCGCACTGCGTGACCGTTCGAGCGATGAATGGCTCAGAGAGTGAGTTGTCCTGCCGCAGAGCCTGTTCGATAGCGGCAGCCGCCCGGGCTGCGGCGGCATGCCAAGAGTCGCGGAAGGCCGTACGGGGTTTACCCGTGACAAACGGTAGTAGAAAATTGCAGAACATCTCGATATCGGAGTCGTACCGATGCGTGATCCGGTGTTCGGGATCCTGCCGTTCCGGGTGGTCGGCGATGTGGATATACGTCTGCGGCCGCGACGACGAAAGCCACTGCCAGATTCGTTTCGAAGTGACTGGAGGACCAAAGTGAAGCACCGTGTCGGGCGCATGCGCATCGGCAAAGGAATCGGAGCACAGCACATGGTCGGCGTACGGCACCGTGAGGCTGTTCCTGTCGCGGGAGCGGAGGCCGGAGCCGATATCGGCAAGCACCGGCCATCCGAGTGCACGGGCGACTTTGGTGATTGCGGCCTGATCCTCGGCGTCTCTCAACCGACCGACCACGATAAGACCCCGTTCGGCGGCATTGACCAGCTGCGCGGCATCCTCCAGGCGGGCGGGTTCGCACACTGTCGTAGGCTGGTGGTAGCGCGTCAAGGGAGCATTCGTCGCGCGCCAGCGTTCAGTATCGGCAAGGTAAGAACCGAAATCCTCTTCCGGACCGATCGGGGCGAGCGGTTCGCGAAACGGCAGGTTCAGGTGAACCGGTCCCGCAGGGCGTTGTGCCGTGCGGTAGACAGCCTGATCAATGGTCGTCAGAACTACGCGCGGCGGCACGGCGCGGTCGGGACAGGGGAGTTCGAAAAACCACCGGGAGTAGTCGCCGTACATCTTCACCTGGTCGATTGTCTGGTTGGCTGCGGTCGCCCGAAGTTCCGGCGGCCGGTCGGCGGTCAACACGAGCATCGGTAGGTGATCGGCGGAGGCTTCGACGATGGCCGGACAGTAGTTGGCCGCAGCGGTGCCTGAGGTGCATATCACCACCGCCGGGCGGCCGGTAGCCCGGGCGTACCCGAGGGCGCAGAAGGCGGCCCCGCGTTCATCGAAGTGCATGAGACTCTTCGCCTGTGGATGGGTGGCGACTGCCGCAACGAGCGGAGTGGAGCGCGAACCGGGGGAGAGGCAGAAGAAGTCAATACCGTTGCGGACAAGTTCTTCGATAATCAGGTCGGCCCACAGGCTGTTGATATGAGGATGTCCGGTGTTCATGTGGTCGCTATCAATTTGAGGAACCCGGAGATCTTATTTTCGATTTCGTCCCATTCTTTGTCCGGATGGGAGCCCTCGACTATACCCGCGCCGGAAAACAGCCGAAGAGTGTCGCGCCCGACGAGGGCGGAGCGAATGCCGACGGCGAATTCGGCGGAATCGCGGGAAACCCACCCGATCGGGCCGGCATACCAGCCGCGGTCAAAAGTCTCGAGGTCGCGGATCTTCGCCCTGGCTGTGTGCGTCGGAACGCCGCCGACTGCCGGAGTGGGATGGAGGCCCTCGATCAGATCGGCGTCGGTCGTCCTGTCATTGAGCTGACCCTCGAAGCGAGTGATGAGGTGCTGGACGCGGGCCAGCCTGACGAGGGAGCGCTCGTCGCCGCCCCGGAGAGAGCGGCAGCGCTCGGCGAGGACGTGACGGACGGCGTTGGCGACAAATGCGTGTTCGCGAGCCTCCTTCCGGCTGTTCATGAGTTTCTCACCGAGATGGCGGTCTTCGTCATCGTCGGCGCCGCGGGGACGGGTACCCGCGAGAGCTTCGCTTCGGACCAGACGGCCGTCTCTGCGATACAGCTGTTCGGGGGAGGCTCCGATGAAAGCGGTCTGGTCAGCCGGTTCGAAACAGAACACATAGCAGTGTGGGGACGCCGCCTGCAAAGCGGCGATGAGGGCAATCGGGTCGACCGGCTGCTCGAGGTCGAACTGACTTTCCCGAGCGAGTACGACTTTGTCTATTTCGCCCCGGCCTATCGAGTCGATCGCCTCCTGCACCTGGGCCAACCAGAGTTCGCGCCGGGGGTTGTCGATGCGACTGCGGATGCTGTGTTGTCCGGTTCCGGGGCGGGGCCTGTCGCACGTGATCTGCCTCAGGGCGAACAGGATTTCATCGGCCCGGCCCTGATCATCGGGCAGCACCAGGTTGGCGGCGAGAACGGCCGTGTCGCCGCGGGCCACCAGTTCAAAGCGGGGCAGGATGAACTGCCCCGGGCCGAAGGTCCGCCAGTGTTCGGCGATCGGGCGGGTGCCGTCGAAGCGGAGGCCGCCGAAGAACCGAGTGTCAGTGGAACTGTCGGCCAGCAGGGATCGAATCCGGCTGAACAGGTCCTGCAGTCCGATCTGTTCGTTCAGGGCCAGAGTCATGGCGGAACCGACACCGGCGAGAGCGATGGCGCGGTCGCGATCAGACCAGTAAGAGCGTCGGCCCGGGCGTTGCGCCGCAAGCCATGCGGATGGGTCCGTCGCGCCGACAGGGACTTCGACCCGAACAACATGCTGTTCACGGCCAGTAGCGTCGCGCAGGGCGTGAACGATCTTCTCGCCCAGTCCCGCGATAGCTGTGGCCGGATCCAGGGTGCTCATATCGGCAGATGCGGTTGGCATAATCTTCATTTCAATCGGATGCGCTCACGATATCACTTTTTCGCCCCGCTGTAAACAGTGGCGATGCCGAAAGTCAGAGGGGTCTGCCGAACCTCCTCGAAGCCGGAAGCGGTCATAATGGTGCAGAATTGCTCGCCGTACGGGAAACCCTCGACTGTTTTGTCCAAATATTGGTACGGGATAGCATCCCCCGAAAGCAGGCCACCGACACGCGGCAGTACGTGTCGCAGGTAGGCCAGGTAAGCAGCGCGCAGGACGCGGTTCTTCGGGAAGGAAAACTCGAGTATGAGAGCCTTGCCGGACGGCTTGAGGATGCGCCGCATTTCGGCCAGGGCCACCGGGACATTGGTGACGTTGCGAATCCCAAAGCTGATGGTGACGACGTCGAAGGAGTTGTCGGCGAAGGGAAGAGCGAGGGCATCCCCCTGCACGAACTGCACGCGACCGGCCATCCCCTGGCGGCGGGCTTTGTCCACGCCGAATTGCATCATGCGCGGGGCGACATCGAGGCCAACAGCGAGTCCGATATTGCGGTGGCGCTCGAGCGTAAACAGGAGGACATCGCCGGTACCGGTGGCGACATCGAGAATCGCCAGGTCGGCGTGGCCCGGGAACTGCCGGCCGAGGGCGCGCCGCCATCCCACATCCATGCGAAATGTCAAAACGCGGTTGATCAGGTCGTAACGATGAGCGATCCGGTCAAACATGCGCGGCGACTCTCCCTTGGACGGGAGAGCCGGTTGGTCCGAATTTCGATCTATCTGCTGTTCCATGCACCTTCCAGTTCAGGGTCCTTCCGGAGGGGTTCTCGCGGACGGGCCGGGTGAGCAATATACGGATTCCCGCGCGGGGCTCAAGAACGTATTCACCCGGCCGGCCTAGTGACAACCGGAGAATCGTAGATGGAGTTTGCCTGTGACGTCGCTTTTTCGTACTTTCGAGCAGATTACAACATCATTCTGACAGTCTGGAGTAGGATATGAAATACCGGCGGGTAGGTCGGAGCGGCTTGAAGGTTTCGGAGATAGCCCTTGGAGCATGGCTCACATACGGGGGAGCAGTGGCAGCCGAGCGGACACAGCCCATCGTCCGCCGGGCCATCGAGCTGGGAGTCAACTTCATCGATTTGGCTGACGCGTATGCCCGAGGTGGAGCGGAAGAGGTTATCGGACAAATTCTTAAGGACCACCGCCGGGGGGATCTCGTCATATCAAGCAAACTTTTCTGGCCCATGTCGGACAACCCCAACGATAGGGGCTTGTCACGCAAGCACATAATGGAATCGGTTGAGCGGAGCCTCCGCCGTCTGGGCGTCGATTACCTCGACCTGTACTTCTGCCACCGCTTCGACCCGGAGACAGAGATCGAGGAGACTGTGCGGGCAATGGATGACCTGGTCCACCAAGGCAAGATCCTCTACTGGGGAACCTCGGTTTGGGAAGCGTCCCAGATCGAGCGGGCACTGGGGATCGCCCGGCAGTACCAGGCGTATGGGCCGGCGGTGGAGCAGCCGCGCTACCATATGCTGGATCGTCACATAGAACCCGAGATCATTCCGACCTGCGCCCAGAATGGCATGGGGTTGGTCGTGTGGTCGCCGCTGGCGCAGGGACTGCTGACCGGCAAGTATAATGTGGGAATCCCTGAGGGGAGCCGCGGACAGACGTCGATGTGGCTGAAGCCGGAAATGACCGAGGCGAATGTGGCAAAGGTCCGTCAATTGACCGGGTTGGCTGAGGGTCTGGGGATCACGACCGGCCAGCTGGCGCTCGCGTGGGTGCTTCGACGGCCGGAGGCGAGTTGTGCCATCATCGGCGCCACCAGTGTGAGCCAGTTGGAGGAAAATGTGATGGCGGCGGACATAGTTCTTTCCGATGATACTCTCGCGGCGATCGAAGGGGTGCTCGACAACGATCCGCTCGTGAAGCGGGCCAGGTGAGATGGCGATAGCACTACTGCCCAGTACTATTATAGACTGTAAAGGAGTTTCTCATGTACCGTTCAGTGGACGACTTTCTGAAGAGTTGGAAGTTTGAATCAGAGAAGATGCAGGCGATGCTGGACGTGCTGACTGATGAATCACTCAAGCAGGCGGTGGCGGACGATCATCGCACGCTTGGTCGAGTTGCCTGGCATATCTGCACGACGGTTGTGGAGATGATGACGCATACCGGGTTGAAGCTGAACCACCTTATCAGCCCGGAAGCGCCGGTTCCGGCGAAAGCCAAGGAAATCGCCGGGGCCTACAGCGTGCTGGCGGCGGCGTTGGCGGAAGCGGTCGGCGCCAAGTGGGATGACAAGGGGCTGATGGTGGAAGATGATCTGTATGGTGAGCGGTGGAAACGCGGGTTCACCCTGCAGGTGCTCATCAATCACCAGATTCACCACCGCGGGCAGATGACGGTGCTGATGCGTCAGGCGGGCCTCCGGGTGCCGGGGATTTATGGCCCTTCGAAGGAGGAGTGGGCCCAGTACGGAGCGCCGGCGCCGGAAGTGTGACCAGAGCCCGTTGGTTCGAATGCTGTGAGCGTTCGGAACCGTGACTCTCTTTCGATAGAAATACAAACGCGGTCGGTGAGATCCACCGGCCGCGTCTTCTGTTTATCTTTGCACCACTGACTTACGGCGAGGTGAGGATCAAGGCAACGCCGCTGGCCTGACCCACCGTAACGAAGCGGTTCCTGCCCCAGGTGACACCATGGAGCTCACCCGCAAGTCCGGCGGCGCCGACCGCCCAGTTGATGCCGTCTGACGAATAGAAGGTTGCGATCACCGCACTCGAGGTAGAGCTGGCGGTGCGAGAACCGACAGCGACCCATCGGGAGCCGTTGTGTACAACGCGATTGAGCATATAGGAGGCGGTGTCGCCCGGGCGGACTTCGTAAGTGGTCCAGGCAGTCCCGTTCGTCGACAGGGCAACCTCGCCCCCGCTGGTTACGGCGACCAGTTGGCCGTTGACGTACTCGACATCGGTCAGATTGAGCGGCGTCGCGGACTCGATCGTGTGGTCGGCCCATGTGGCGCCATCGACTGAAGTAAGGACTACCGAGGCGTCACCGACCGCCACAAATTGACCGTCGGTCCAGGTCACACCCCGAAGCGGAGTGGAGACCGGAACGCCGGCAGCCGGGGTCCAGGCCGAACCGTCAGCAGACCAGATGATCCGCCCCTGGTCGCCAACGGCGACAAAACGGGTGCCGGACCAGGTAATGGCATTGAGCTGCTCGATAACGCCGGACGTCTGCGGGGTCCAGTGAACCCCGTCGCCGGACGCAGTGACCGCGCCACCGACACCGACGGCAATGAACTGCTCGGAATCGGAGGTGACGGCGCGCAGAGAAGCATCAACGCCCGACGGCCAAAGAGTCCAAATGTCGCCGTCGTAGGAAAGCAACGTGGCGCCGTCGTCGCCGACCGCCACAAAGGTCGAATCGCCGAACGCGACATCATAGAGGATTGCGTTTGGTCCTGACGGCGGGTCTTCCCAGTCCCTGCCGCTTGGGGAAACGAGAATCACACCGCCAGTGCCGACGGCGACGTACTGCGCGCCGTCCCAAACCAGGCCGCGCAAATCGCTGGCGCCGGTGCGGACGATTGACCAATCCTCACCGTCGGGAGAGGTTACCTCCAGGCCATTCTCGCCAACGACAACCCATTCCGCCCCCGACCACTCGATGCTGAAGAAATAGGAGTTGGTGCCGTCCAGACCGGTCTCCCAAGTGGTGTCGTCGCTCGACACAAGCAGGGTGCCGTTCTGGCCGACGGCGATGTAGAAAGAGCCATTGTGCGCGATGTCGTAGAGCACCGCGGCGGGAGACTCGAGGACCTGATCGGCCGTGATGGTGTCGCCCGTATCGAACGTCACGTCTTCGATGGAGAGAATGACGCCGTTACCCACAGCCGTGAAGCGGGAGTCAGCCCAGGTGACACCGTAGAGGGTAGCATTCACTTTGGTGGGAACGATATCCCAGGTGAGGCCGTCGGGGGAGACGGCGACGAGTCCGCCCTGGCCGACCGCGACGAAGTCGGTACCCGACCATGCTACGTCGAAGAAGAACGACGTCGTCGCACCCGAATCGGCGACCGTCCAGTTGACGCCATCTTCAGAGGTAACGATAAAGCCCTGCAGGCCGACCGCCACGAAACGTCCTTCGCCGGCCGTGATACCGTACAGGTCAAGATCGAAGTCAGTCGGCTGGACGGTCCACGTCTCTACGTCGATGGAAGTCAGGACGACGCCATCGGCGCCGACGGCAACCCAGAGGGAATCCTTAAGGGCCACATCGAAAAGAGTCTGGCTGGTGCCGGTCGATTGAATGGTCCAGCTCACTCCGGGGCCGACTGGATTGGTTCCGGTATCGTCGTCATCGCCGCACGATGCAATCAGCATCGTGAACAGGACGGCGAGGGCGGAAATCAGCGATCTATGCGCAAAACTCATCGTATCTCCTTATCATTCCGATCCATCTGGAACGAGGGCCAGTCTGCGCGGCTTGCGCGCCTGCAACTCGGGTCAAATATAGCCGGGGGGCGGCGGCGGCACAAACAAAAATCCATGGTTCTTCCGAGGGCGCATAGTCATCCGAACAGGGGGAGTTACTCACCAGGTTCCGGCGGTGTGATGATAATTAACCCGCTGTCGCCGACCGCGACCCAGCGGGCGGGGCTGCCGGCAATGCCGTTAAGCGTAGTAGCCACACCGGAGTTGCTCATCCGCCAGTCAGTGCCGTCGCGAGACCGGAGTACAACTCCACCGGTACCGACGGACACGAACTCGTGGCCGTCGAAGGTGATACCGCCAAGGTGCTCGGCAGTTCCCGAGGTGGCCTGGGCCCACGTGAGAGCATCGGTCGAAGTCAGGATGGTCCCGTAGTACCCGACAATGACGGCAAGGTCGGGCGAGTTCGCCGCATCCAGGAGATGCTCGTCGGTCGGCGTTTCGACCGGGTCCCACAGACCGAGGACACCGGAAACAGGGGCGCGCAGCATGGTGCCGTGGTGGCCGAAGGCAAAGAAGTAGTTGCCGAGAAAGCCGCCCCCGTAGAGCCATTCTCCCCGCTCGAAGAGGCCCTGCTGGAACTGCAGCCTGTTCAGGCTGACAATCGCCCCGCCCTCGCCAACCGCGACGACCGGGCTGGTGCCAAAGACATCGTTGAGGATAACGGCGGTGTCGCAGGGTACGGAAAACCAGCCTGCACCAAAAATGGAGGTGATCGCTTTGCCGCCGGTGCCGACCGCGATGAAGCGCTCGCCGGTCCACGTGACGGCATTAAGGCGGCTGTCCGTGCCGGTGTAGCTCCGAGACCAATGCACGCCGTCGATCGAGCTGATGGCGATTCCCTGGTTGCCTACCGCGACGAAGCGTTCGCCGTTATAGGCGACGTCGTTGAGCGTCAGATCGGTGGGAGAGGGGTCAAGCACCTGCCAGGTTTCACCGGTCTTGATTATGGCGAAATCAGTCGCGGACGTAGCGTGGCCGTTCACGCAGGAGACCCGGATGCGGCCCGTGATCGCCCCTTCGGGAACGACGGCCACAATGGTCGACGAATCGGCAGTTCGGAGCGCAGCGCGCACGCCACTGAAGAAAACAAAGTTCTGAAAGATGTTGGGACCGAAGCGGGTTCCCCGAATGGTGATCACCGCGCCGGGGTAGCCGAATGACGGGCTGAACGAGGCAATGGTCGGTGGCTCGGGAAGCGTCGTGAATTGCCAGGTCAGACCTTCTTTGACTGCTTCGCCGGAGCGAGCGGTGATGTCGGGTGTGATCGAGACACTGTAGGTCTGCTGATAATTCAGCGGGTAGGCAGGCTTGAGCGTGGCGGTGCGGCCATTGCACGAGATCTCGCCTCTGACATTGCCGTGGATGAAGAACGAGGAATCGGTGACCGAAGCCGGATCGATATCCTGATTGAACGTCACCTGGATGCGCGCTGTGACCGGGACATTCCAGCCATTATCGGGCGGGGTGATCCGTTCGACGGCGAACTGACCGGTGGTGGTCACGATGGTGTGGTCGCTACAGCCAACCACCGCGAGTGCGGCAGCCAGAATGAGGCGCAAACTGTGATGGCCCGGTCGAACTGACATCACATCCCCAAAGATCTGGTTCTGACTAAGGGCTGTTCAGCGTATGGTCACAATATAGAGACGAGTCAGGGGCGGGAGTATCAAAAAGGAAAAGGGCTCCGATACGGGTCGGATCGGGCAAGAGTCAGCCGGCGGCGACCTGCGGGGGCGGGTCGGAGGGGTTTGGATTAGCGGTTTGAACGGTCGGCATCAGCCTCGGAGCGACCGGAGGGCATCCTCGCGGTTGTCAAAGTGTTCGAAAACGGTGGCGAGGCGCGAAACGGCCAGGAGGGATCGGAGGCTCTCAATGTTCGTAAGGGCGAGCCGACCGCCAGTGCGTTGCACCGTTTTCAGCGCGCCGATGAGCATTCCGAGCCCCTGGCTGTTGGTCCACTGGACACCGCCGAGATCGACGAGGATGTTATTGCGGTTGAGGTTGACATACTCGTTCACGCGACCCTGAAAGAGCGTGGAATCCTTGCCGCCCATTATTTTCCCCGACAGCTCAAAGATGGCAATCTGGCCGTCGAGATGGTCTCTGAATCTCATGACATATCTCCTGAATTCTTGGCGTTCATGTCATCGATCGCTGCGGCGTGAGGGCGCCGTGCAACCGTCGCTGCGAGGTGAGTCTCAATCGATGTATCCTTGGTTACGAGAAAGGAAGGCGAGGGTTACCGGCGGTCCGCTGATTTCGGGGGATTCTTGAGGGAAAAGGAAAACGGCGGGATCATCTCCCGCCGTTTTCCGCAATCTGCACGCTGGTGTTCGGCACTATTTGACCCGGGTGTAGGTCGCTTTGCCGCTTTCGAACCAGGTCTGGCCGCCGTCCATGGAAGTCTCCATGAGCCAGTCGAAGGAATCCGGCTTTTCATTGTAAGTGGTGATGCGGCTGATCATCTTCATGCCGTTCCACATCTCTTCGCCGGTGACAACCGTCTTGCCGTCCTTTTCGGCTGGACCGGTGTACAACGTCGTGCGGCAGGCCATGTTATCGATCCAGACCATTTGCCACTGTTTGGTCTCGCGGTCCCAGGTCTGAATACCGAGGCCGTGGAAGGGCATCGGCATGCCCGCAAAGGTGGCCTCGTGGTGCATCATGAGCGCACCGCCATCAAGGGCCAGTTCGTACCGGGAAGTACCGGGAAACTCCTCCCACGGAGCATCGGGGCCCATGCGCATCTGCATGGCGGCATTCCAGTTGCCGACAAGGGCGGCACACTTCTTCATCTCTTCCGGCGGGCCCATCGGGGGCATCTGCTGGTCCTGAGGGGCCTCTTGCTGGGCGACAACGACTCCGCCAAGAGCCAGGACGGCGATAGCGCAGATCATGAGCATACGCTTGTACATTTCTTCCTCCGTTTACGCTTGGGACTCATTGGTAAGGTTCGGTTCTTTGTGTCAATGTAGAGATCAACTGTCCATGAATGTATGATACGGGCGCCGGTTGGCGCAATCACTTTTTCTGGCGCGCAAAGGAAGGGGGCAGTCAGGAAAACGACCGCCCCTCTCTATTAATCGATGAATGCAATGGCCCGTCAGGTTCCCATTTCCCAGCTCGCCAGATACTTCTTCTGCTCGGGCGTCAGCTTGTCGATGCCGATTCCCATCGACTTAAGCTTCAGTGCGGCAATCTGCTGGTCGATCTTCTCGGGGACGGTATAGACGCGCGGCTCGAGCTTCTTGTAGTTGTTGATGACATACTCGGAGGCGAGCGCCTGGTTGGCAAAGGACATATCCATCACCATGGCCGGATGACCCTCGGCCGCGGCGAGGTTGATCAGGCGCCCTTCACCGAGGATGAAGATCCGCTTGCCGTCGAGGACATACTCTTCCACATTCGGCCGCACGAGGCGCTTCTTTTTCGACGCCTTCTCCAGGGAAACAAGATCAAGTTCGACGTTGAAGTGGCCGGAGTTGCAGACAATAGCGCTGTCTTTCATCTTGCGGAAGTGCTCCAGCCGGATGACGTGGAGGTCGCCGGTGACGGTGATGAAGAGGTCGCCCTTCGGCGCGGCCTGGGCCATGGGCATGACCATGTAGCCGTCCATGGAGGCCTCAATCGCTTTGAGCGGGTCGACTTCGGTGACGATGACGTTTGCACCCATGCCTTTGGCGCGAACCGCGAGGCCCCGCCCGCACCAGCCGTAGCCGGCGATGACGATCGTCGATCCGGCGAGGAGCATGTTGGTGGCGCGCAGGATCCCGTCCAGCGTCGACTGCCCGGTGCCGTAGCGGTTGTCAAAGAAGTGCTTGGTCTTGGAGTCGTTCACGGCGATAACCGGGAACATGAGCTTGTCGTCGCGGGCCATGGCGCGCAGACGGATGACGCCCGTGGTCGTCTCCTCAGTGCCGGCCATGACGCCCGGGATGAGATCCTGCCGCTCGCTGTGCAGCTTGGAGACGAGGTCGGCGCCGTCATCCATGGTGATCTGCGGTTTGAAACCGAGGGCCTGGTGGATGTGCTTGTAGTAGCTCTTGGTGTCCTCGCCGTGGATGGCGAAAACCGAGATGCCGAAATCCGCAACGAGCGAGGCGGCCGTCTCGTCCTGGGTCGAGAGCGGGTTTGACGCACACAACGCGACCGTGGCGCCGCCAGCCTTGAGCGTGCGGGCGAGGTTGGCCGTTTCCGTGGTCACGTGCAGGCAGCAGGCCATGCTGAGCCCCTTGAGCGGCTTCTCTTTCTCGAAACGCTCGCGGATCAGCCGCAGAACGGGCATGTTGCGTTCGGCCCACTCGATGCGGTCGCGGCCCTGCCGGGCCAGTTTCAGATTACGGATATCTGCTTTTGCTCCAGCCATCGATTACGCGTCCTTTGCAAGGGCTTTGGCGACATCGGTCTTCTCCCAGGTGAACTCCCGACCGGTGCGGCCGAAGTGGCCGTACGCAGCGGTGGCGCCGTAGATCGGGCGGCGGAGTTTCAGGGTTTCGATGATGCCGCGGGGGGTGAGGTCGAAGTGTTTGCGGATAAGATCCTTGATCCGGCTGTCGGGAATCTTAGAGGTGCCGTCGGTAAAGACCATAAGGGAAACCGGTTCCGCTACGCCGATGGCATAGGCGATCTGTAGGGTGCACTTCTCGGCCAGGCCGGAGGCGACGACGTTCTTGGCGACGTAGCGGGCCATGTAGCTGGCGGAGCGGTCGACTTTTGTCGGATCTTTCCCCGAGAAAGCGCCGCCGCCGTGGGCGGCCATGCCGCCGTAGGTATCGACGATGATCTTGCGGCCGGTCATACCGGTATCGGAGCGCGGGCCGCCGATGACGAACTTGCCGGTCGGGTTAACGTAGTACTTGGTCTTCTTATCGAGCATGTCCTCGGGGATCACGGGAAGGATGACTGCGTTGATGATCTCCGCGCGGGCCCGACTAGTGATCTTCTTTCCGGTCTTGTCGAGGATACTGGCGGCGTGCTGCGTCGAAACGACGACTGTGTCGACCCGTTTCGGGCGGGAGTCCTCGTACTCGATCGTGACCTGCGACTTGCCATCGGGGCCGAGGTACGGCAGGATGTTCTTCTTGCGGACCTCGGCGAGCCGGCGGCAGAGCTGGTGGGCAAGCTGGATGGGCATGGGCATGAGTTCTTTGGTTTCGCGACAGGCGTAGCCGCACATGAGTCCCTGGTCGCCGGCCCCGCCGGTGTCGACCCCCTGG
>JBGSIV010000213.1:0-1741 GCA_041742355.1 Candidatus Zixiibacteriota bacterium | reverse complement strand
ACCAGTCTGTCCCAGGCAAAGGCACCCCGACCAATGATGTGCCCGATGACCGGCTCGAAGAACGCGACCAGTTCATCCTCTGGCCTCCCCTCCCCTCGCGTGAGTAGTGGGAACTGGGCGAAGGCCGCGCCCGTGCCCTCCCGCATGAGGGTTTCAAACAGGACTTGCTTGCTTCTGAAGTAGGCGTACACGGTCGCCTTCGAGACCCCGGCCTCTTCAGTTACCGCGTCCATGCTTGTTTCCGAGAATCCGTCCCGGAGAAACAAGGTCAGGGCCGCCCGCATGATCTGAGTCCGCTTGTCCTGAGCTAGCATGAAAGGCGGTAACGGTAGGTTTGGCGGCGTGTGTTTCGGCTTCTTTCTCATAGCGAATATCTTCTCAATGTGCAGCCGTTCCGACAACGTCGTAGGCGATCTTTCCGTCTTCCATGTGGATGGTACGGTCGGCGATGTCAAGAATGCGGCTGTCATGAGTCACGAGCAAGATCGGCACACCCTGTTCGCGGGCAAGTCGCTGGAGGATCTCGACCACCTCACGCCCAGTCTTCCCGTCGAGAGCGGCGGTCGGTTCGTCGGCCAAGATGAGCCACGGGCCGCCAACGAGTGCTCGGGCGATCGCCACACGCTGCTTCTGGCCACCAGACAGTTTAGCAGGGTACGAGTGAAGACGCTGGGCGAGGCCGACCGCATCGAGCATGGCTGTCGCCCGCTCCCGTCCCTCAGCCGCCCCGATCTGCGGCTGGAGGTCGAGGGCGAGCCGCACGTTGTCAAGCGCGGACAGGTGTGGGAGCAGGTTGTGCGCCTGGAAGATAAAGCCAATCCGCCGCCGCACCCCGACCTGGATCGATTTCGCGGCGTCCCGCAATTCCTCCCCGAACACCCGCAGGCTGCCGTCACGGAGCGTCCGCAGGGCGGCGACGAGTGTCAGCAGGGTCGTCTTGCCCGAACCCGACGGTCCGGTCAGGAGTACCACCTCGCCGGGGTGAATTTCCAAGTCCACGCCGAACAGGATCTGCTTGCGCAATTCCCCTTCGCCGAAGGCGAAATCCACGCCGCGGGCGAGGATGACGGGTTCTCCTGTCGCGGTAATGTCGATTTCGTGCATCGTTCCCCCTCCCCTCAAAACACGTCCGCCGGGTCAGCCGAACGCAGCCGGCGGGTCGCCATTGCCCCGGACATCAGACACATCAGGCAGGTCAGCCCAAGGAGCAATCCGGCCCGCTCCCAGGTCGGGGTCACGGCGATAGACGTGCCGGCCTGAATAACCCGGTAAAAGGCGACCGACAGGAGCGACCCTGGAACGTACCCGAGGATCGCGAGCAGAATACCCTGCCGAATAACGACCAGGAGCAGATAGTTGTCAGTGAACCCCATAGCCTTCATGGTGGCGAACTGGGGGAGATGGTTGGATACGTCGGTGTAAAGAATCTGGTAGACCACGATGAATCCGATGAAAAACCCGACCACCGCTCCCATTGTGAAGACGAACCCGACCGGCGAGTTCAATTGCCAGTACCGCAGTTCAAAGTCATTAAATTCGGCTGGTGTCATAATTAACGCTTCGGGAGCAAGTTCCCGGCGGTACGTTTCCTGGAACTGCTTCACGTCGGTTCCCGGCTTGAGTCGGACCAGTCCAACGTGGACCTGCTCGGGGACGAATTCCGGGTGCAGCCGAAGGTAGTTCGCTCGGTTTGTGATCAGGCTCCCCTCCTGCCCGAACGAGGCGGCCACCGCAGTCAGCC
>JBGSIV010000212.1:0-7510 GCA_041742355.1 Candidatus Zixiibacteriota bacterium | reverse complement strand
TGTACGAACCAGACATAGGTTACAGAATTGACCGATCACATAGGTAACACTTTTTGTGGTTTGCCTTCTTCTTTGTCATGTCTTTGGTCTTCTCCGTTGTCCTGAGCTGGAATGGCGCAGGTGGATGAGCCTGGTGGTGGTCGCGTCGAGTTGAGCCAGTCGGATGGGACCGAAAAAGACGTCCCAGCGGTGTTCGGCAACCTGGCGCAGTCCCACCACTTCGCCTGCGAGTACCGAGGTGAGGTAAACGTGGCGGTTGTTCCAGCAGATATCGCCCTGGTGTTTTACCGAGCGTACGTCCATGTCATCGGGATAGATCATTTCCGGGAGTATCAGCGGATACGGTTTGGTTGACGGTTGGTAGAGATCAGCCGGAAACAGCTGATGGAGCGACTCATGAGGCCGTTCGTAGTTGAAGTCACGGCGGAAGTGGTCCAGCGCTTTCTGCTGGCTCGACCAGGTTGATCGAGGCGGTTTGCAGTTGTCATCTTTGAGCGTCCGGTGCATTCGTTCGTGCCGCGGGTTTTGCTGCGGTTTGCCCGGCGCAATGCGTTCCGGCAGGATGCCCAGGCGGATCCACCAGACCGACAATGGAGAGAGGCCGCCAACGGTCAGGGTGGCAAAGGGAGCGCCGTTGTCGGTGCGAATAGCTCGGGGGAGGCCGTACTCCTGAAAAGCGCTGACAAAGATCGGTTTGACCGCCTCAAAACCGGTCGAACGCACCAGCCGACAGCGCAAGAGGTACCGGCTGTAATTGTCGCTGATCGTCAACGGGTCACAGCGCTCACCGCTCCGGGTGAGAAACCACCCCTTGAAATCGGCGCTCCAGGTGTCATTGCACTGACCGACTCCGGCCAGGGGCTGCTCATACGGGGGACTGCGGCGCTTGCGACGACGAGGGACAACCAGGCCGTTGCGTTTCAAGATCGCCCCAATCGTGCTCACCGCCGGCCACGGAACGGCCGGATCGGACAACTCCAGCAGCCGCCGGAGCTTCTTGGGACCCCGCTTACCTTGGTGCTTGGTGGCCAGGGCCACGACCTGAGCCTCAATAGCGGGGGACGTCATCCGCGCCTGCCGGTACGGCGCCCGAGAGTGCTCGTGCAGCCCGTCCACCTCGTCCTCGAAGAATCGCCGCACCCATTTGTAGCCGGTCTTCCGGCTGATCCCAAAGTGCTCAGACAGCTCGACCATCGTGTACTCCCCCGTCAGATAATGCGCCAAAAACCTCAAACGCTCCTGCATAGGTCCAGTCTCTTTCCACGGCACACCACACCTCCTTGGGTATGCCGTAAGGTACTGTTACCTATGTGTCCGGTCTAATCTGTTACCCATATGACCGGTTCATACCACCGAGTACCCCACAAGTTGCTGTGGGATAGGTAGGTCAAACGCGGCTTTGCGTGTTTGACAGCGACATTGAAGGGTTGACCACGTCAAGCACCGAAACCGGTGCTTGACCCACCATCCAGATTTCAACCGATCCCTAGTCCTCAAACAGGTCGTCAAACTTCTTCTTGCGATCATCCTTGTTGTCGGTCGCCGCACGGATCCCCCCAGGCCGCTTGATCGCATCACGAACCTGGAAAAAGTCACAGAAGTTGCTCTTCTCCTTGTCGCGCACCGGTGTATCGATATTCTCCCGGCACTGCGACCGGGCGAACGGATCGAAATGCCGGCACCCCCGGCACGACCGAAGATCCGCCAGACAGTGCGGACAACTGTCGTTCCGCGTGGGTCGCCCCTCGAGTCCTGTCGCTTTCCCGCAATTCCAGCAGAGCAGACCGCTCTCACTCATTGTGATTCCTCCAGCGATGCCGCGTCCATCCCCTCACCGCAGCCATCACTCTGCTTATACGTCTGTCATCCGGTCCAGCCGCATCCCGCCTCACCGGCGGGTTTTGATCTCCCGGACCAGTTCATCAGCATACTCGGTCGTACTGCATGTTCCACCGAGGTCGCGGGTCAGCTTGTGCCCCTCGGCCAGGGTCACTACCATCGATTTCCAGATCGTGTCCGCCGCCTGCCCCTCGCCGAGGTGGCGGAGCATCAGGAGGGCCGAGAAGATCAGAGCCGTCGGATTGGCGAGGTTCTTGCCGGCGATATCCGGCGCGGAGCCATGGACCGCCTCAAACACCGCACAGTCATCGCCGATGTTCGCGCCAGGAACCACCCCCAGCCCGCCGACCAGACCGGCCGCGAGATCCGAGACGATGTCGCCGAACAGGTTGCCCAGCAGGAGCACGTCGAATTTTGAGGGATCCATCACCAGGTGCATGCACAGGGCGTCGACGATCTTGTCCTCGGCCTGTATGTCCGGAAACTCCCTGGCCACTTCTTCAAAGACCTTCAGGAACAGGCCGTCGGAGAGCTTCATAATATTCGCTTTGTGGACCAGCGTGACCTTCTGACGGTTGTTGGCCCGGGCGTAGTTGAACGCCCAGCGGGCCACCCGTTCACTTGCCCGTTCGGTCACGACTTTGATCGCCTGGGTAACGCCCGGGGTGATCAGGTTCTCGATCCCGGAGTACAGATCCTCGGTGTTTTCGCGGACGATCACGAGGTTGACCTTGGTGTAGCGGCTTGGGACACCGCCGATCGACCGGACCGGGCGGAGGTTGACATACAGGTCCAGCTTCTGGCGGAGGGTCACATTGGCCGAGCGGAAACCTTTTCCCACAAGGGTTGTGATCGGTCCTTTCAGAGCGACCTTGTTGGCGCGGATCGAATCCATGAGCTCGTCCGGGACCGAGGTCCCGTACTTCGATACCGCAGGGATCCCCGCATCGATCCGTTCCCATTCGATGTCAACCCCGGCCGCCTCGATGACTCTGACCGCGGCATCGGTGATCTCGGGTCCGATCCCATCCCCAGGTATGAGCGTTACTTTATGTGCCATGCGATTATAACGTTGTCCTTTCGTATTTCGTCCCAGTATATCTCTTTTTCGGCATGGTGTCAACGGCGGGAGAATGCGATCCTGCGGCAGTGATTTAATTGACATTGCAGTGGCAGGATGCTATACATGGAAAGATCGCCGACGGATACCGCAGATATACCCGTATTAGTCTGTACCAATGGACGACAAACGCAGAGAAGCCACCGTTAAATTGACCGCGCAGGTCTCCTGCGCGGGCTGAGCGTCGAAACTGGCGCCAAAGTTATTGGCGGACGCATTGCAGAACCTCGTCGTCTCTACCCATCCTGACCTCCTCGTCGGATTCAACAAAGCCGACGATGCCGGGGTATTTCGGATCTCCGAGGATCTGGCGCTGGTGCAGACGGTGGACTTCTTTCCGCCGATTGTCGACGATCCGTACCATTTCGGGCAGATCGCCGCAGCCAACGCCCTGTCGGACATCTATGCCATGGGGGGCCGTCCCCTGACCGCCCTCAACATTGTCGGTTTCCCCGCCTCCATGGAGGCGTGGATCCTCGGCGAGATCCTTCGTGGCGGAGTGGAGAAGATCGAGGAGGCCGGCGCGGTTGTTGTCGGCGGGCATTCGATCAACGACAAGGAACTGAAGTACGGGGTCGCAGTCACGGGGCTGATTGATCCGCATAAGATCATCACCAACTCCGGCGCAATGCCGGGGGATCGGATTTACCTGACCAAGCCGCTCGGGACCGGGTTGATCACCACCGGCATAAAGCGGAACGCTGTCGACCCGGGTTTGGTGGACGTTGTCACCGCGCAGATGTCCCGGCTCAACCGCGACGCCGCCGAGGCGATGGTTGCCGCCGAAGCCCACGCCGCCACCGACATCACCGGCTTCGGCCTGCTGGGCCATGCTTACGAAGTAGCGGCCGGCTCCGATGTCACTATCCGGCTCTACGCCGAGCGCCTCCCCCTTATGCCCGAGGCCCTCCGACTGGCCGCGCAGGGGATGATCCCCGGAGGCGCCAACGCCAATCGCGAGTATCTGGAACGCAAGGTCACCGTTGCATCGACTGTTGATAAGAACCTCGAACACGTCTTGTACGACCCGCAAACTTCCGGCGGGCTTTTTATCGCTATTCCCAGGGAACGGGTTGCACGGTTTGAAGAAGAGCTCAAGAATCGAAACGCGTTCGGTCAGTACATCGGGGACGTCGAAACAAAGGCTGATACTCCGCTCGTGGTCGAGTAAAAAGGAGCAATCCGCCCCGCCCGCGCCGCCGCCGCATCGGGCATGGTTCTTCTACGTCCTGACCCTGATTATCGTGGTGGGAGGGGTTACCCTTTGGCAGACCGATCTGGCCAAGGATCCGCCGATGTATTTCGACGGTCTCGGGCAGTCGCTCGCGACCGATCCGCCTCAGTACACGTACCACGCCCGCAATGCGCTGCTTTACGGCGACTGGGATCCATTCGATTATCCCCGGTGGGCAGTCTACCAGCACTCACTGACATCGTTCGTAGGCTACCTCTGGATGTCGCTGACTGAAGTCTCGTTGCGGCAGAGCAACATGGCCGGGATTCTACTGTCGTTTGGAGCGCTCGTGTTCATACTCCTCGGGCTCTCCCGCCACCACCGCCCGTGGCTTCTGGCTGCGGTGGCTTTCGCCTATGTCATCAATGTCACGCTGTTGACTCATAGCCGCCTGTCATACCTCGAGAACGGCCTGCTGTTCTGGGTGGGTGCGATGTTCTGGGTCTATTCCTGGTGGGGGCATCAGCGCGTCGGGGTGGCGGTTGCGGGATCGATCGCCGCGGCGGCGATGTTTACCGGCAAGCTCTTTGGCGCACTGCTTTTGCCCGCCCTGCTACTGGCGGTACTTTCCGGATCCGGGCAGTCGAAGAGGAAACATGCGGTATATGCAGGAGCGTCTTTTGCGGTGGCAGCGGTGTTGCTTGGATTTGCCCTTTACGGTGCCCGGTTGAGTGCTGTCTTTGCCTACACCGGGGAGCAGTCCTACGGTCTGCGGGGATTCCCCGATGGCCTGGAGACCCCGTGGGCATTTCTCGAGCACCTGGTTTCCTATGGCTTTGACAACCGGCTGTTTTACCTGAATCCCGAATTGCTGCTGATGATTGTGGTCGGCGGGTTGTTGTTCTTGCAGTTCAGGCTCGATACGGATCGCCTGGCGCCGACGACCCGCCTGGCGTTGTTCTGGGGACTGTGCACGTTTGTCGGTCTGATGCCTTTGAATTACTCGCCGATCCGCTACGCGCTGATCATCCTCCCAGCGATCATCATCTTCTGCCTCGCGCTGTTTGAGCAAACAACAGCTGCCCGTCCTCGTCCGCCTGAAACCCAGGGGCGCTGGTCGATAGTTCTGCTGGTCGCGATCCTCTGGGCGGCGTTTTTCCATATCGCGGCCAACGCGCTGTATTTCAATACGTTTCCGAGGCCGATCCGAGCAATGGTTTGGATCTCTTGTCTGGTTGCGGTCGCAGTGGCATGGTTTGCTTTCCCCCTGTTAAGGCGTCAGAGCAACCATGGCAATCGTCGCGCCTGGATTGTCACGCTGGCGATTGTGCTGGCGGCGACGGCGACAATTAATGCCCTTCGCATCCACCGCTTTCACATCAAGGAAGAAGTTTATTCGATTGCGGAAGCGAACGTCGACCTCGACGCGATTCTCGGCCCGGGTGCGGTCGTATCCGGTCCATATGGTCCCCTGCTGACATATGATACTGACCGCCAGTCGTTTATTCATCTTTTCCAGGTAGCTGAGGTCGACTCGACTCTGTTTGAGCGCCAACCGGTCACACACCTCGCACTCGACCCGTCAAACTACGATGAAGCGCTGAAGAACTACCCGCAGATGGCGGGCTTGCAGCCGGTCAGCCGTTACTGGGTACGGGATGTCGAGGTGGGGTTGTATCGGATCGACAGCCTCTTCAATAACCCGGTTGCGCGAGCATACACACCCACGCCCTTTGAAGAGGCAACCGCGCTGCATCGGGTCGGCCGGTTTGCGGAGGCGATGGAGATTTTGGAGCCGTTCTATGCCGAGCATCCCGAGTCAAAATCGGTGGGTCTTCTTCTGGCCGACGTGTGTGTGAAGACCGACCGACTTGATCGGGTCTACGCACTCCTGACCGATCTGGCAGGACGGTTCCCCACCGACTTCTGGGTGCAGCTTCAGGCCGGCCGCTTCATTCTGACCCTTGCCTTGAGGGGGCAGGACCGGCTGATGATGCTCACCGCCCAACGATATTTCGAGCGAGCGGTGGCGGTCGACCCGTACCGGGCGCAACTGGCCATGAGCACTTGGGCGCAGATCAACGCACAGGCCGGCAATCCGGTCAAAACCGCCCGCTGATTCGGGCATAAAAAGAGACCGGTGGGCACATCCACCGGCCTGTCATTATGGCAGGAGCACTGCCCTTCAGCGGGCGCAAAAATTCTGCTCGACAAATTCCCAATTCACCAGATTCCAGAACGCCTCGACATATCTGGGGCGGGCATTGCGGTAATCGATGTAGTACGCGTGCTCCCAGACGTCGCAGGTCAGAAGCGGCACCTGGTTGTCGCGAAGCGGATTTCCCGCATTGCTCTTTGAGACCACAGCCAGCTTGCCATCCCCGTTCTTGACCAGCCACGCCCAGCCGGATCCGAAGGTCCCAACGGCGGTTTCGGTGAATTTCTCGCGAAATTTCGCGAATGAGCCGAAATCTCTCGCAAGTGCTTCCGCGACAGCCCCTCGCGGCTCCCCTCCGCCACCGGGCGTCAGGCAATTCCAGTAGAACGTGTGGTTGTACACCTGTGCACCGTTGTTGAAAACCCCTCCGTCTGCCGCACGGATGATTTCTTCGAGCGAAGCTGTCTCGAAAGCCGTCCCCTTTACCAGCTCGTTCAGCTTGGTGACATAGGCCTGATGATGCTTGCCGTGGTGGAAGTCCAGCGTTTCAGGGGAGATGTGCGGCGCCAGCGCCGTTTTGGGCCAGGGCAGTTCCGGTAGCGTGTGGTTCACGGGCATCCTCCTTGGGTTATCGTAGATACTTACGCCTATGAATAAGTTCAGGGTACACTTCTGCCGATACTCTGTCAAGGAGATGTCGGAACTGCTGGTCATGCCGGATCCGCCGCCTGGTACTGCCCGCGGGCGATCTCGGGATGGATCCGGATGAGGTGGAGCCGCGAAATTTGCGCCCGGTCACGTTTTGAGCCAACCGGAACCGGGGGTCACGCGTTTAATGAGTGAACATCATTTTTTAGTTTGATCACACCCAGGCTTCCGAATATAGTAATGCCGGCAATGTGAAGGGGTATGTAGTCGTGGAAATTGGTTTGATTTATTCAAAGGATGATCCCCGTCAGGCTGAGACGGCGGATTTCGTGCACTCCTATCTGCGGGAGCGGGGGATCCTGGCGCAGGTGGTTGAGACGCATGAGCAGGTGGAGTCGCCGACCGTCATCATCAATGGCGAGGCGCTCAAGGATCAGCGTGCCCGCCGGCGCACCAACAGCTCGGTCTTTCCGGCTCTATCGGATATTGCCCGGGCTATAGAACAGCACGCCTGGTCGCTGTAATGGTTCGCGCGGAGCGACTCCGCAGGATTGAGTTTCGCGGGGGGGGG
>JBGSIV010000211.1:0-5358 GCA_041742355.1 Candidatus Zixiibacteriota bacterium | reverse complement strand
GGCGGCACCGAGCGCCGATGCCGGTCAGGCCTCCGGCACGACGAACAAGATCAGTGAATCCGAAGAAGTGATTCACGGCTACGTGGCCAAACGCAGTGTCCAGCGGGACTACAAGAGCCTCTCGGGGTTTGACGCCCTCGTCTCGCTCGGCAGTATCGGCTCTGTCACGTTCTCCTCGGGGCTCGCTCTCATGCTCACCTCGCTGCTGGGCATCGCCTACATCCTCCTGTGCCTCGCCCTCCCGGCGTACACCCTGTACGGCGTGTGGATGCTCAAGGGCAACTCGGATGAGCGGGCGGTCCAACTGAAGAAGATCCTGCGTTTGAACTGGCTCCTGCTGATCATTTTCGGCGCCGCCATGTTTTTCGCCTTCTTCGGCGCCGACTACAGCCGCCCGGTGGCGAACACGTATTCGAGCCTCGGCGATTCCTACGGCATTGACGTGTTTATCGGGACGTTGTCCTGGGGGATTTTCGTCACCCTGGCCGCCTCGATTCTCACCGCCGCGAAGGGATCGGAGATTTAGCTAAGAATTGGTTGTTTTCAAATAGGAAACGGAGGACCGTTTAAGTGGTTAAACAGACAATCTTCGTAGCGCTCAACGCCATCGGCGCGTTTGCCATTGGGGCCTACCTCTTTTTCGGCGTGTTCAAAACGTCCGAGAACCCCATCGTCCACTCCATTTACAAAGGTGGACCGCTCGTTATTCTGCTTATCATGATCCTGATCATGCTCATCGTGTTTGTGATCGAACGGTACCTGTCCCTGTACCGCGTGGCCAAGGGCCGCGGTTCCGTGCAGGTATTCTTCAAGAAGCTCGTCACCCTGATCCAGAACGACGATTTTGACGGCGCGCTGGCGGCCTGCGACAAGCAGCGCGGCACCACCGCCAACGTCCTCCGGGCCGGCATCGAGCGGTACCGCGAAGTCCGCGGCAACAAGGAGTACACCTCCGAGAAGCGCATTCAGCTCGCCCAGTCGGCGATCGAAGAAGCCAATGCCCTCGAGGGCCCGCTCATGGAGCGCAACCTGATCGCCCTGTCGACCATCGCCTCCATCGCGACGATGGTGGGTCTGTTGGGCACCACGATCGGTATGATCCGCGCGTTCGCGGCCACCGGCAACGTCGAGGGCGGCGTGATCGACGCCCAGGCGCTCGCGACCGGTATTTCCGAGGCGCTCGTGAACACCGCCGGCGGCCTGGCCTCCGGTATTCTCGGCATCTTCTTCTACAACTTCTTCGTCAACAAGGTGGACGCGTTCAACTACACCACCGACGAAGCGACTTTCGAAGTTTTGCAGATTCTGAAGCAGAAGGAAGGGATCTAAGCCATGTCGAAACGGCGTGTCGCAATTCGCATTGACATGACGCCGATGGTGGACATCGCCTTTCTGCTCCTGATCTTCTATATGGCGACCACGCAGTTCAAACCACCGGAAGCCCGGGCGGTCGAACTGCCGCAGTCGCACTCGCAGATCGAGCTGCCGGATAAGGATATTATCAATATCACGGTCACGAAGTACGACTCGGTCTACGTCGACTACGTGGAAAAGGCGACGATCAACATCGAGGGCCAGGACGTCCTGACGACGGTCCGCCGTGTCCGCACGGCCGACAAGTACTCGGTGGCGCCCGAAATTCTCAAGGCACGCGCCAAGAACATCAGGGCTTTGGTGGTAATCAAGGCCGACAAAGACGCCTCGTTCGGGACCATGCAGGACATTATGAAAGCCATGCAGGAAAACAGTCTCGAACGCTTCCTGATCATCACCGACCAGGAAACCGACCAGGGCGAGGTCTCGCGCGTGATATTCGAAGGATGATTCAAGCGGCGCCGGACGCCTCTGTGCCCCGGCGCTTAAGGAGAGTGATAGCAGTATATGGCCGGTGATGTAGTACAACGCGAAAAGAAGGGCGGAAAGAAGGGACTGCGCCGCCAGAAACGCCGTATCTCCATCCGAATCGACATGACCCCGATGGTTGATATTGCGTTCCTGCTGCTGATCTTCTACATGGTGTCGACGGTGTTCTCCATGCCGCAGGCGATGGAGATCAACCTGCCGCCCATTGAAGACCAGAAGGATATCGAGGTCAAGGAGTCGAACCTCCTGACGATTCGAATCGACGGCGAGGGGCGCTTCTGGTGGAACCTGAAGACGCCCACCCCGGAAAACCTTCCGCTGTTGCTGCCGCCCGACCCGCAGCGGCCGGACACCATCCCGTACCGGTTGTGGTCCGATACCCTTCGCGGGCTCCTGGTGGCCGAAAACCGGGCTAACCCGAGACTAAGTACCCTGATCCTGATCAACAAGAACGCCAGCTATGCCGACATGGTCAACGTCCTCGACGAGATCGACGTCATCGAGCGGTCCTGGAACCGGTACCTCGCCGACAAACTCGGCAAAAAGGTCGATGAGCTCACCGCCGATGACGGCAAGTTCTCGTACCGCTACGCTATCGGCGACTGGACCGATCCCGACGACAGGATCCAGGAAGCGGCCATAGCTCAGGCCCAGGCAAGGGGGCAATTGTAATGGCCAATCATACGGAAACCAGCGCCCTGTACTCGCCGTATGGCGCGTACGAAATGAAATCGAAGTACCAGAGGAATTTCCTCTTCGGTACGCTTATCACCGCCGGCGTCGTCGCCCTCATCCTCATCATCGCCTGGGCTGTCAGCAGCATGGGCGAGGAGGAAGTGTTCGATGCGCCTGCGGTCGTGATCAAGACGGTGGCCGATCTCGGCCCGCCGCCTTCGATCGCCCGCAAACCTCCGCAGGTGCAGGTCAGCCAGCCGCAGGTCGCCGCCCCCAAGGTCGGTATCCCGAAGCCGGTGGCCGACGAACAGGTGGTTGACGACGACGCCGTCATCGCCACCCAGGAGGAACTGGCCGAAATCAGCGCCCCGGCGATCACCGATCAGGCCGGCGGCGATGATATCCAGATTGACATCTCCGAAGAGGACTTTATCCCGGCCCCCGACGATTTCGTCCCGGTGGAAATCTATCCCGAGATGATTTTCGAACAGAAGCCGGAGTACCCGCGTCTGGCCGAGCAGGCCGGCATCACCGGCACGGTCTGGGTCAAGGCGCTGGTCGATGAGCAGGGAGGCGTCATGAAGGCGCAGGTCGGCAAGACTTCCGGCACCGAATCGCTTGACCAGGCCGCGGTAGCCGCCGCCTACAAGTGCAAGTTCAAGCCGGGAATCCAGAACCAGCGCCCCGTGAAGGTCTGGGTCACCTACAAGGTCGACTTCACGCTCGACCGGTAGTTCTCCTGTGCATATCGCTCTCCGATAATCCGACGCCCGCCGACTCCGGCGGGCGTTTTTTTGCCCGCAATCCGGCCGGAGAACCGTTGCACACATTCGCAACTCCGGCGTCCATGAGATAGGGCGGTTCGCTCCGCAGGCGGACCGTGCTTCTCCCCACCCTTGCAGCCCGACAGCCCTACGGCGTGCGCCGTACCTCGCCCCGGGAAGAATCCCGCGGCGCGACGGTATAGGTTGCGAAGATCAGAACCATCAACGCGGCCGAGAGCCGCAGCGAGGGAGGAGCGTTATGGCCGCACATCCGGGCCCGGTGTACATGCCCTACGGGGCGTACGAAATGAAGGCCACCTACCAGCGGAACCTTACCGCCGCTATGCTGGTGACCGCCGCTGCGGTTCTCTGTGCAGTGGCCGTGGGGAAACTCTGGCCGGCGGCAGCCGACGACATCGTCATTCCGCCACCCCCGGTGGTGATCCAGATCCGTCCCACGCCGCCCCCGTCGATTCAGCGAGACTACTCGCACTTTTCGGGCAGCCGCCCGGCCGTGCCGGCGGTTACCGCGGCTATTCCGATTCCTGTCGCCGACAGTCTTGTCGACGACGCTAACGACGCGGTGCTGCCGACGCGCGACGAGATGCGATGGAGCATCGACCGGATGGTTCCTGACGATGGTGACGGTCGGGGCGGCTTCGTCATCGACACGAACCAGACCGATTTCATCCCGCCCCCGGACAGCTTCATCCCGCGTGAGATCGAGCCCTCGATGATCTACGAAGCCCGGCCGGAGTACCCGCGCCTCGCCGAGCAGGCCGGCATCACCGGGACTGTCTGGGTTTCGGCATATGTCATCGAAGACGGCAGTGTCCTGAAGGCGGTGGTCCGGCTGTCCTGCGGCACGGAGGCGCTCGATCAGGCGGCGGTCAGCGCCGCTTACCGGTGCCGTTACACGCCCGGGATCCAGAATGGCCGCCCGGTGAAAGCATGGGTGACCTACCGGGTCGACTTTCTTCTGGAGTAAGAACCGCGCTCTCGCGCACCGGGTGTCGTGCGGGAGCGTTCGCAGCAACGGCCTCCCTCGTAGCCTGGGGGAGGCCGTTCTCCTGCCGGAGGAGCTTCTCCGGCGGCGGGGGACGGGTCCCCGCCGGGAAGATAGAGAAGATAATATGGATCTATTGCCCTTTAACGGGAACACTTCGGACCCGCCCGGCGTATGAGGGGGAGTAACCACACCAGAAAAAGGGAGTACCTTCTCTTGGCAAAAACCCGGGCCCTGCTGCTCTCCGCAGGCGCTACGCCTGCACGTGCCGCCTGGCACCTTGCGCTGCTGCTGGCGGCTCTCACAGTCACCATCGTCATCCTCGCTTCTCTCCCCGCGTCCGCTAAAGACGCCCCTCCGCCGCTGGCTCCGGTTGATTCGGCCGTCGGCGACACGATCCTCCTCGAAGGCAAGGTCGTCTATGTGGACTTCTGGGCCTCCTGGTGTCCTCCCTGCCGGCACTCGTTCCCCTGGATGAAGGATCTTGGCCGGAGCTACGCGGCCAAAGGCCTCCAGATCGTGACGATCAATCTCGACAAGGACCGCGCTGCGGCCGAGAAATTCCTCGGCGAGATCAACGCCGGGCTGCCGGTGATCTTCGACCCGGACGGATCTCTGGCCAAACGCTTCCACGTTGAAGCGATGCCGACCTCGTTCCTGTACGGCCGTGACGGCGTGCTCCGCGAGCGCTACCAGGGTTTCCGGGCGGAGGATACGACGGCCGTTGACTCCCTCATTGAGGTGCTGCTGAACGAGGAGGTGAGAAAATGACGATCCGTCGTACAGCGCTCCTCCTGTTGAGTCTGCTGCTTCTGATCCTCGCTGTCGGGTGCGCCCCTATCGGGGTGGAGCCGTGGGAGCGCGATATCCTGGCGAAACCCGAGATGCAGCTCGATGCCGCCGCGACCGATCGGTCCCTCGACGATCACATCTACTTCAGCAAGGAAGGCTCCAGCGGCGGGCGGAGTTTTGGCGGGGGAGGCTGCGGATGCAATTAGCCGACCGCCGACCAATACGCCAGGCGGTGACCGCGATCGCGGCCACGCTCCT
>JBGSIV010000210.1:0-2468 GCA_041742355.1 Candidatus Zixiibacteriota bacterium | reverse complement strand
GTCGGCGGCGGTCGTCACCGCATACCCGTGCCGCTGGAGCTTGAACTGGAGCACCCGCCGCAGCGCGGCGTCGTCGTCGGCCAGCAGGATCCGTATCGTCATCTCCCCTCCACCTGCGGCAACGTGACAGTAAAGGTCGTCCCCGTACCGCTTCCGCTCTCGACCGCTATCGTGCCGCCGTGGCTGTCGACAATCTGCTTCACCACCGCCAGCCCGAGGCCGGAACCGGAGGATTTGGTGGTGAAAAACGGATCGAAGATGCGGGCGAGCGCGTCGCGGGAAATCCCGGCGCCGCTGTCGGTGACCGTAACGCGAGCGGAGTTGCCCGAGGACTCGACACCGACGGTAATCGTTCCGCCTTTCGGCGTGGCCTCGAGGGCGTTGAGCAGGAGGTTGAGCATTACCTGGTGCATCTTCTCGGTGTCGCCGGCGATCATGACTCCGGGTTCGAGTTCGCGGCAGAGAGCCACCCCGGCTCCAGCCGCAGTAGTCTCCATTTGCCGAAGGCTCGCAGCAACCGTCTCGGAAAGATCCATCGGCTTGACTACCGATTCGCGCGGGCGGCCGAATTCGAGGAAGTCGCGCAGCGTCCGATCAATGCGTTTGGTTTCGCGTACGACAATGTCGCGGAATTCATCGCGGGCGGGCTCGGGTGTATCCCGGTCGACGAGGATTTCCACCGCCCCTTTGATACTCGCCAGCGGGTTCTTGATCTCGTGCGCAACCCCGGCCGCCATCTGCCCGACCAGAGAAAGCTGCTGCGAGCGGGCCAGCGCCAGTTCGGTCTCCTGCTGTTTCCGGCGGACCTTGAGTTCGCGCCCCGCCAGGGATCCGATCAACCCGGCCAGGGCGAAGTAGAACACGATCTCGGTCACCTCGCCCGCCATGTTGTGCGCGCCGATGTTTTTGAGCAGGAGGAACGGCATGACGAGCAGCGAGATTATGGCTGCGGTCCAAAGCCCGCGGCGCAGCCCGAACCAGGTCGACGCGATGACTATCGGAATATAGCAGAGCCGCCCGTGAATCGCGTGGATCCAGTGCTGCTCGCCGAAGATCGGCTCGAGAATGAAGCCGTAGTGAACGCTCACCGTAAAGAGCGTGATCGCACCAATGAGGGCCATGCGGAAATATATCCGGGAGGGTGACTCCGGGAGTGATTGTGGCGTCAGAGCCGCAGTCGATCGGACGACAATTGGTTTTGGTGTCACAGTACCTCACTTCTTGACGATCACCCTAACCCCTCGGGCCGAGTCGGAACGGGCCGGGGACACAGGATCATTCAACCTGCACTGTAAACACCTATGATAGAGAATATTCTCCAATGATTGCAGAATATTCTTCAGGCAGGTTGAGCCGGGACTGCCGGCTATTCGGTAAACGGTTGCGCTTGATATGGATACGGAGAGTCGAATTCTTGGGCTATGTCGTCAGAATCAGACCCAGCACTATACTATGGACCAGTGCGCTGTTGAATACCTTCTCATCATCCTGCTCCCCCTCGATCACGTGGTAGCCGGCCTTTACCTGGAGATTCTGCTGCAACCGATACAACGCTACTGCGGTGATATCTTCCACTCGTCCATCCGACCACACCATTGCATCTCCAGCCAGCCGGAATGTCCAGATGCTGGACGGCATCCAGTCCACCTGGAAATTTGTGAGCGGTCGAAACTGATGGCGGGTGGCGCGGGCCGCCTCAAATCCGTCGTCGAGCCGGACCTCCGAGTCGCGATACCTGCCAGTGAGCCCAAGTCCGAACCGGACCTGATCCCGCTCGATCAGCGTGAAGCGGTAGGTCAGATAGTACAGATCTATTTCATAGATTGCGCGAATGGCGCTGTCCGGCTGAAACAGACGAGTATAGAATCGAGTCGGTTGGTCAAACTCCCCGGCCGCGGTGAAATGCAGCGGCATAACCATGGCGGAGACAGTGTGGCGGTCGGCGAACTGCCATTCCACCCTCGCCCGCCAGTAGACTGCGGCATCGACCGAGAGATCATCGATAAACGAGAACGTGGTGCCGACTGTGGCGGGAATGCGGATATTGTTCCGCCCCATTACAGCCACCCCGGACTCGACATCGATCCGCCAGTCGGAGGCCAAAGCAGGGAGCCCAACGACCATGCAAGCCGCAGCAAATACGGCGCGCCAGATTACCGTCCTCATAGACATACTTGAGTCGTGTGCTCATGTCCTCCAAATACAAAAACCCGCCTCGGTCGAAGCGGGTTCAGAAAAACTTTCGCGATGCATTCTATCTGATTAGGACAGGATTCTCTTTGGGCCGTCATCCTGGCAGAAACCACGTATATAAACCCCTTGTCTGGTCGATAGCGTGGGTGTTCTCACGTGTGCAGAACCAGCCCGAAGACTATATAATGTGTCAGGTTGAAATTGTAGACCTCGTCATTGTCTACCCCCCCTTCAAGCAACCGATAGCCGACTTTGATGTCGAGGTTTCGCTGGAT
>JBGSIV010000209.1:0-2212 GCA_041742355.1 Candidatus Zixiibacteriota bacterium | reverse complement strand
TACGGAATCGAGTTCTCGGCGGCGCGCCGGACCTGGTCGCCCCGCCTGACGGAAGAAGAAAATGTGCGGCTGTTCGGCGCGGCGGCGGCGCCCAACGGGCACGGCCACCACTACTTCCTTCGGGCAACGGTGGCCGGGGTTCCCGATGAAGAGTCCGGGATGATCGTGGCGCCGACCGAGACCGACGCGGCGATGCGCGCGATGTTCATGCTCCTGGATCATCGGAACCTCACGATGGATGTGCCGGAGCTCGACGGCTTGCCGCTCACGACCGAGTCACTGGGGAATTTCATTTTCGAGCGGCTGGCGAACCGAATTCCGGTGACGCGGATCCGGTTGTGGGAGAATCCGTACTTCTACACGGAGCGCGATCGGGCGGGCATATTTGTGATGGGCGTTAGAACCGATTTCCGCGCGGCGCACCGTCTGCACGCGCCGCTCCTGTCGGATGAGCAGAATAGAGAGCTGTACGGAAAGTGCAACAACCCGGCGGGGCACGGTCACCGGTACGTGGTCGAGGCGGCGATCGACGGCCCGCTCGACGAATTGAGCGGGACACTCTTCCCGCTGGAGGATCTGATGAGCGGGGTGCGAAAGGCCGTCGGACCGTGGGACTACAAACACCTCGAGGCAGACACCGAGGAGTTCCGCCAGCACCCGAGCACCGGGGAGAACATTGCCATCCTGCTGTGGCCGAAAGTGGAGGATGCGGTGGGGCGATCACTCTTCCGGCTGAGACTGTGGGAAACGCCGAACAACCGGTTCACGCTTCGCCGGGGCGGGCCCGATGAAGAGGTGTGACGCACCAGGGAGAAGACGATGCAGCGATGTGTGATAACGGGGGCGAGCCGGGGAATCGGCCGGGCGCTGGCGCTGCGGCTGGCTCAGGTTGATCGGGAGATCGTGCTGGTCGGGCGGAACGAAGAGGGGCTGCGCGAAACGCAGCGGCTGGTGGAGGGAAAAGGGGGAGGGGCCGTGGTTGTGGTGGGGCGCCTGGAAAGTGTGCCGGGAGCGGAAGACGCCGCGAAGAAGATCGCCGGGGGAAGGGTCGATGTCCTGGTGAACAACGCGGGGGTGAGCAACGTGGGGCCGATCGGTGAGCTCACAGCAGCGCAATGGGAGGAGGCGCTCATGGTCAATGTGACCGCGCCGTTCGTGCTGGTGAAAGCGGTGTTGCCAAAGATGGCTGCGGGGTCGACAATCGTGAACGTGCTGTCGGTGGCGAACAAGGTGACGTTTCCGAACTGGGCCGCCTATACCATGAGCAAGGCGGCGCTCGAGGGATTTTCGCGGGTGCTGCGCGAGGAAGTGCGGCCGCAGGGGATACGGGTGGTAGATGCCTACATCGCGGCCACCGACACGGAGTTGTGGGAGGCGGTTCCCGGCGAATGGAAGCGCGAGGGGATGCTCCGGCCGGCGGAGGCAGCGGAGGCGATTGCCTACGCGATCGAACGGCCGAACAGCGTGTTGGTCGAGAGCATCAGTGTGGGGAGCCTGGGCGGGAATCTGTAGGGCGACGGGCGAGTCGTGGCCTTGTGGTCCCGCCGGGGGCAGACCGTGGCAGCGACAGCCAGTCGACAAAAGTCAATTGGACAAGTTAATTGGACAAGTTGATTGGACAAGCTAATTGGACAAGCCAGTTGGACAAGTTAGGCTCTCGGGAGCTTGCCACTCGGCTTCGAGGCCGATTCCGTACCTTTGAAAATTCCCTCTTTCAGCGCCGTAAACATTAAGTCCCCTCCTTGCACTGAATTCACTCTCTTCCGCGACGGCACATCACCGTTGATTCTGCACACTTTCATTCCCCTTCTGATGGGGATTGTCACGACCCCCCGGTATATATAAGAAAGAGTGTACGCGAGGATGTATGCATAGATGTACGCGAAGATGTCCGCACGGGTGCCCCACCGCTTGCGGTGGGAAGAGATTCCTGTGGCCCACCATTTATGGTGGGTTGCTCTGGTATGAACCGGTCAGACGGCATGAACCGGTCAGAAAGTAACCGATTAAACCGGTCACACAGACGTAGGGCACGACCCTTTAGCGGTCGTGCCTCTCAGGAAGTTGGTCAGGCTCCTTGGAGCCTGACCTGGGGAGAATTGAAAATCGGGGAAACTGCGCAAACGAACCCAATCACGAGCAGCGAGCCTCCTCTCCCGTCACCCCCGAGCGGTCGCAAATAAACTCCGTAGGTGCGCGGCCGATGTCCACA
>JBGSIV010000208.1:0-6219 GCA_041742355.1 Candidatus Zixiibacteriota bacterium | reverse complement strand
CGCGCCGGCGACAGCGAGCGGGCCGGTCGATCCAACTGGGTCACCGTCCACCGCCGTACGAACCTCAAGCCGTTCACCGGGAGCAAGTGATGCGCCACTACCTCATCACGGTCGACGGGAAAGAATTCGATATCACCCTCGCGCTGCGCGAGGACCAGAACACCGTGCTGGTCAACGGCCGCGAACGCGAGGTCACCACGCACACGCTCGGGGAAGGGCGCATGCTGGTGCTCATAGACGGCCTCTCGCTCGAGGTCGACATCCGCGCCAGCGGCTACGGCGTCGAGCGCACCGTGTTCGTGCACGGAATGGACCTTCCGGTCACGATCGAGGACTACCACCTGGCCCAGTTGCGCAAGACAGCGGGCGTCAAGTCGGGCGTCGAAATGGACCGCATCCTTCGGGCGGCGATGCCCGGGCTGGTTCTCGATGTCCGCGTGAAACCCGGCGACACCGTGCACAAGGGCCAGCCCCTGGTCATCATCGAGGCTATGAAAATGGAAAATATCATCAAGGCACAAGGGGAGGGCACCGTCAAAACCGTTTTTGTCGAAAACGGCAAGTCGGTGGAAAAGAACGATCGTCTCATGGAGTTTGCATAGTGGCTGACGAATCAAAACACACGACTTCGGGCATTGAAATTCCAATCACCGTGACTGCCCGTGATATCTCGACCGACGGCGTTCCGCAGAAGGCGGGCGAGTACCCCTTCACCCGGGGCGTCTACCCGACCATGTACCGCGGGCGGCTCTGGACCATGCGCCAGTACGCCGGTTTCGGCACCGCGGCCGAAACCAACCGTCGCTTCAAGTACCTGCTGGAGCGCGGCCAGACCGGTCTCTCGGTCGCTTTCGATCTCGCGACCCAGATCGGCTACGACTCGGATCACCCGATGGCCGCCGGCGAGGTGGGCCGCACGGGCGTGGCGATCGACTCGCTCGCCGACATGGAAATGCTCTTCGACGGCATCCCGCTGGACAAAGTCTCGACCTCGATGACGATCAACGCCAGCGCGGTTGTCCTGCTCGCCATGTACGTCGCCGTCGGCAAGAAGCAAGGCGTCCCCTCCGAAAAGCTCTCCGGCACCGTCCAGAACGACATCCTCAAGGAGTTCATCGCCCGGGGCACCTACATCCTCCCGCCGACGCCGTCGATGAAGATCATCACCGACATCTTCGCCTACGCGGCGAAACACCTGCCGAAGTACAACACCATCTCGATCTCCGGCTATCACATCCGCGAGGCCGGTTCGACGGCCGCGCAGGAAGTTGCTTTCACGCTCTCGGACGCTATCGCGTACGCTGATGCGGCGCTGGCGGCCGGGCTGCACATCGATGATTTCGCCCCGCGCCTGTCGTTCTTCTTCGCCGCCCACAACGATCTTTTCGAAGAGGTCGCGAAGTTCCGCGCGGCGCGCAAAATCTGGGCGGAGATCGTCAAGGATCGCTTCGGCTCCACAGACGAGAAATCCATGCTCCTGCGTTTCCATACCCAGACCGGCGGCTCGACCCTCACCGCCCAGCAGCCCGAGAACAACATCGTCCGCACGACGATCGAGGCTCTCGCCGGCGTGCTCGGGGGAACCCAGTCGCTGCACACCAATTCGTTCGATGAGGCTCTCGGGTTGCCGACCGAGAAGTCGGCCGGAATCGCCCTGCGCACCCAGCAGATTATCGCCCACGAGGCGGGCGTCACCCAGACGGTTGACCCGCTGGCCGGTTCGTACTATGTGGAGTACCTCACCGCCGAAATAGAGAAGCGGATCCGCGAGATCATGGCCGATGTCGATCGGCGCGGCGGCGCGGTCAAGTGTGTCGAAAGCGGCTTCTTCCGCGACGAAATCGCCTCGGCTGCGTACGACTTCCAGCGCCGCATCGAGACGCGCAAGCAGGTGGTCGTCGGCGTCAACGAGTTCGTGTCGCAGAGCCTCGAGATCCCCAGTATCCTCAAGGTCGATCCCGAGAACGAACGCAACCAGGTCCGCTCTTTGACGAAACTCAAAGCCGCCCGCGACAATAAGAAAGTCCAGGACGCGCTGGCGGCTGTCCGCCGGGCGGCCGAACAAAACCAGAATGTCGTGTACCCGGTCATCGACGCTGTCGAGCTGTACGCCACGGTTGGCGAGATCTCCGATGTGTTCCGGCAGGTCTGGGGAGAGTACCATGAGAATCTCTAGTCTCCCTCGGCGGCTGGCCTTCCTGGCGGCGCTCGCGGCTGTCCTCACCTGGGGTTGCGGCGGGGACGAAAAGCCCGACACGCGCAGCGCCGACGCCGACACGGCATCGATCGAAGGACAAATCGAGCGCCAGATCAATATCGTGATGGAGCGGCTCAAGTACGACGACAAGTCGGCGATGTGGGAGAACGAATTCGAGTACCTGCACGAGGAGTTGACCTTTGACGACTACCTCAAGAAGAAGGCCGTGAGCCACGCCGCGGCGGATTCGTTGTCCCGGGTCGAAGTCACGAGCGTTCAGGAATTGAAGGATTCGGCGATTGTCCGCGTGGTCGTGCACTTCAAGGGGCTGAGCGGCCGCGAGTCGGCCGTCAACGACACCATCACCATGTACCGCCACGACGGCCGCTGGATCAAACCGACATTCTCGACGTTTGCAAGACAGATGGCTTTCGACAGCCTGCGCCAGGTGGCCATCGATCAGGCGGAGAAGGAGGCAGGACAGTAATGGCCAGTGAAATGATATCCCATGTCGGCATCGCTGTGGCCGACCTCGACACGGCGATGGCCCGGTACGTCATGCTGACCGGCGATGACGCTCCGTTTATCGTGGAAGTCCCCGATCAGAAAGTCAAAGTGGCGATCTTTTCCGGCGGCAAGGTCGGCGCCGGTCACGGCGGCGGGCGCATCGAATTGGTTGCGGCCACCTCCGATGACAGCCCGATCGCGAAGTACCTCGCCAAACGGGGCGAGGGGCTTCACCACATCTGCATCTATGTCGACGATATCGAACGGAAGCTCGATGAACTCAGAGCGGCCGGCGCCAGGCTGATCGATGAGACCCCGCGCATCGGCGCCGAGGGGCACCGCATCGCCTTCGTCCATCCGGCCGGTTCGCACGGTGTGCTGCTGGAGTTGGAGGAGCGGGGCTAGCTCGTTCGAGCTTTTTCCGGGCGGGGGAGGCCGCAGTTGCGGCAGACCGCATTGTCGCCGTGGTTGACGCGGCCGCAGGTGCAGCGCCAGATCGGGACCTTCCCCGCCGCGACCGGTTCATTCTGCCGGCGGCGTTGGCGCATCAGGAAATACACCGCCGCCACCGCCACCACCAGCACGACCGCCCACTGCGTCATGCCCGTCGCGGCCGCGAACACATGGTCCTCCTGCGGGCCGTCGTACCGAAACCCCGTCTGCATCATCTCCAGATCCTCGCGAATCATCCCGTATGTCGCCTGGGCTGCCTGCGCCCACTGGCTGAAGAGAATCTGGTAGCCCTCGGGATGGCGGTAGAGGATGCCGGCCAGGCGGTGGTGCAGCGGATCCCCCGAAACCGAATCGATCGTCTGGAATTCGACGACGAACTCGGCCCGGTTCTGGCCGTACTCGCCGGTGCTCGTCAGCAGCAGGGCCTCGGGCAGCTGCAGCACGACGCTGTCGATTACCCGGTTGACCGCGATGCGGAAATCATCGGCGCCGGCGATGCGCTCGTCGGGGGGGAGGATGGTGCGGAAGAGCAGCAGGTGGGCGGTCGTCTCCTCGTCGAGCACCGCCACCGGGAACGAATCGGTCGATCCGACTATGCGCCAGCCCGCCGGGAGCGGCAAGCCGGCCCCCTCAGCCAGCGTGACGAAGCTGTTGGCCCACGATGACCCCGCGGCGAGGACCACGAGCATCAGCATGACGATTTTTTTCATAGGTACTCAGCAAAGTTCACGCGGAGGGCTTCATCGATGGTCCGGATCCGTTCGCGCAGGAACTCCTCCCGGTTGACTGCCGCGGAGTAGACAAATCCCTTGCCTTCTTTCCGGCGGGCGAGGAACTTCTTTCCGGCGAGACGATTGAGCACGGTCATGATGGTGGTGTAGGCCCGTTCGTCGTCGCCCAAAAGAAACAACGCGCGTTTGACCGTCAGAGTTTCATGAACCCAGGCGAGTTCCATCAGCCGGGCCTCGGTCGGCCCCAGAAACACCTCCAGGCCGCGCCCCGACGGATTGAAGTAGAACCGCTCGGGAGTTCTCAAGACTTGTCTTTTCTCCGGTGTTCAAAGATGAAGGAGAGCCCCAGCGCCATAAGCGCCAGCGGCCAAAAGTAGTCCCAGATGTCGCCGGAAATGTACCCGAGCTGGTTGAGCAGCAGGAGCAGCCCCAAAATCAGGAGAACCAATCCGATAAACATGCTGTTGCCTCCCTTCTACGGTTGCCCAAATCTGCAAACCGCACAAACGGGATTCAACAAAAAGCAGCAGCCCCTACAAGTTCTTCCGAACCCCCCGGAGTCGGTCCACGACCACCGCGGCCACCGCCTCGAGCATGCCCCGGTCGTCGTCGTTGAAGAACGCCGGGTGGTTGGAATCGATATCGATCTCGCCCAGGCAGATATCGCCGTCCATGAGCGGCACGACGATCTCCGAGCGGGTGGTCAAAGAGCAGGCGAGAAACCGCGGATCGGCGTTGACGTCGTCGACCACGATCGACTGTTGCTGGGAGGCCGCCGCGCCGCAGATCCCCTCGTTCAGCGGGATCCGCTTGTGAGGGGTCTCCGGGCCGACATACGGCCCGACCTCGAGCATGTCCCCGCGCATCATGTAGAAACCGGTCCAGTGCCAGCCGTCGGAAAAAGCGTCGATCAGCTCGACTGCGGCGCGCAGAACGGACTCCTCGGTTTTTTCCCGCGCGATGGCGGCGCGGACATTGTCAATCAACTCCTGGCGTTTCCCGGTCATGACAGATTCTCCCTGATAGCGCGGAAATTGTCCAGCGGCACCTCGGGCGGAACCGAACAGCCCGGCCCGAGAATGACCCTGGCGGGGTCGTGCATTGCCTTGAGCTTCTGGATCTGGTACGCCACTTCCTGGGCCGGGCTGTGCCGCAGCCAGCCTTCATGGTCGATTCCACCCACCAGCGTTTTGCCGGCCAGCAGGTCGTAGGCTTTGTCCAGCGGCACGTTGGTGGGATGGACACTGTCCCAGTTGTACAGGCGGCTCTTGTAGTCAAGGCCGGCCAGCTCGGCCAGGTAGTTGCTCCCGGCGCAGATGTGGAAGAGGTTGAGCGCGCCGTCCTCGGTCGCCCCGATGACCTCAAGGTCGTAGGGCACGCCGAAGGCCTGGTACTCCTCCCAGGTGAGCAGGTCGCGCGAGGCCCAGTGGGTGGTGGCGAAGAAGAGGCCGTCGGCGCCGGCATTGCGGATTTCCGGGGCGTACGCTTTGAAGGTGTCAGTGATCGCCCGCAGCGCCCGGTGAATCCGATCCGGGTTGCGCCGAAGTTCATCCACTAGCATCTGATCGTCCTTCACCATCCGCCCGGCTACCGCCAGGGGCGTGAAGACGGTCATCAGGATCGGCACTTCTTTCCCGACCCCCTTACGCACCAGCGATATGGCCTTCAGGTGCTCGGCCAGCGCCGGGGCGGTCGGGTCGTTGGGGCGGATGCTGTCCCAGTCTTCGGGACGGTTGATCGGGAAAACGAGTTTGGTGTGTTTTCGAAACTCGCTGCGCGAGTACTCCTGCCGAAACCCCCAGTCGTCGATATGGTAGTCGGCCCTCGGGTTGAGTTTGAGAAAGTCCCAGTCGAACCGCTTCTGGAAACCGATCATCGCCTCGGCGGTTCCCTCGGCATGGTGCTCCATGTGGTAGAAGTGCCGCCAGATCGAAGCTGCAAACCGGTCCGGTTTTTCGCCGGCCATGATCATTTCGAGGCGTTCTCTGTGGGAGTAGGTCGCCATTTATTATCCTCTGCCGTTATCTTCTGTGTTCTATGGTGTCAGGCGACCCCGCCTGACATCGTTCTGGTGGCCCACCATTTATGGTGGGTGTCTTTGTGCCACGGACACGCCCCGCGTGTCCGTGCGTGACCCGGGGGCGACACGAGGCCGCCCCCTACGCGGACGTGCGCGGCCGATGTCCACATCGGCCGCGATTGAACTTGGGGCGACACAAGGTGTACGGTGTCAAGACATAGTATACACTGTGTGTCAGGACATGGTATACATCCTTGGTTGATCAGCCGGGACCAAGAGGGTCACCGACCGGTGGGTCGTCAAGTCGATCT
>JBGSIV010000207.1:0-22721 GCA_041742355.1 Candidatus Zixiibacteriota bacterium | reverse complement strand
CTCCACCGGCGGCCCGCCGGCGCTCCAGCAGATCATCCCTCGCCTTCCGCGCAACTTTCCCAGCGGAATTATTGTCGCCCAGCACATGCCGCCGATGTTCACCAAATCGCTGGCCGAGCGGCTGAATTCTATGGCTCAGCTCGCAGTGCGGGAAGCGGTTGACGGCGAGCCGATTGAACCGGGCAACGTGCTCATCGCACCGGGCGGGAAGCACCTGACGGTGAAGCGGTATGGCGGCCGCGCGCGCGCCGTGGTATCGGCCGATCCGGCCGAAACCCTCTACCACCCCTGCGTCGACCTCACCATGGGGTCGGTCGCGGAGACCTACGGCGGCTGCGCGCTCGGGGTCATCCTGACCGGAATGGGCAACAACGGCGTCCACGGTCTCCGCCAGCTCAAGCTCAAAGGAGGCGTCGTTATCGCGCAGGAAGAGCAGTCGTGCGTGGTGTACGGCATGCCCCGGGCAGCCATTGAGGCCGGTCTGGCCGATATCGTTACCCCGATCGGCACGGTGGCCGACGAGATAGTCAGCTTCTTCTAACCTGAATTCCCCGCATTTCCGTCCGGAATTTTTTAGTTGAATCATTCCCGTCGCGGTCCTATGGTGTCGCAGGCAAATGCAAGAATTGCGGTTGCCCTTGACGGCGGGGAAGATCTGCGTGCGCAGGTGTTGCCTGCCGACTACGGCAACAGCGCGGCCAGCCGCCCCTCAGGGACAGCAGCGGGCGGCCGGGGAAACAGATCATGGATGATAGCGCAAAGACCCTGACTTCTCCCGTGCTCGACAGCGATGAGGTGTCTCGTTTCGCCGATTCCTACGCCTCTTTCACCCGGATCATTAACTCGCTGCAGCGCAAATATCTGCAGTTGGAGGAGGACTTCACCGCCCAGCACCGTGAACTGGCCGAAGCTAACATCAAGCTGACCCGGCTCACCGAGCACAACCTCACCGTCACCGAGTTCCTCGACAGCATCCTTAATTCGATGGCGGCTGGCGTGATCGCCGTGAACCGGGACGGGATGATCACCCACTTCAACCGCGCAGCATCGCGGATCCTCGGACTGCCGGCCAACGAGCCTTTGGGACGGCCGTACCGTGATTGTATCCGCCCGGGGACGCCGGCGGACGCCAACGCGCTGCGGTCGGTCGAGCGGGGAGAGCCAATGGACTCGGTGGAACGGATGATCGAGCTTCCGGACGGAACCCGGCTCCACCTGTCGGTGTCGACAGCGGTTCTCCGCGACAGCGCCGGATGTCCCACCGGGGCCGTCGAGGTCTTTCACGACCTGACCAAGATCAAGAAGATGGAGGCGGAGTTGACCCGCCTCAACACCCTGGCGGCGCTGGGGGAGATGGCGGCCACGATCGCACACGAGGTGCGCAACCCGCTTTCGGGGATCGGCGGCTTTGCCGCGCTGCTGCAGAAGGATCTCGAGGCTGACGATCCGAGGCTCAAGCTCGTGAACAATATCATCCGCGGAGTCAACTCGCTCAATGAAACGGTTACGACGCTGCTGAACTACACCCGGTTCGAAGAGACCAACAAGACCGAAACCGGCTTCGCCGATTTCGTGGTCGCGACAGTGCGGCAATTCGAACGGGATTCGGCCGACCGGCTGGAGTCCTCGCAGATAGTGGTGCACCGCCCGGACGGAAACGGCCGCGCCAATCCGTCGGTGGAGATCGACCCGATGCTCTTGCGGCAGGTGTACTTCAACCTGTTCACGAATGCCCTCGAGGTCATGCCGGCGGGCGGGCGAATCGAGGTCCGCTACCGGGTTCTCCCGCGACAGGCAGCGGCCCAGCAATGGGGACGGCGGATACTGCTGGGGCTGGATGAAACGGTGCTCGAGACGACCGTGACCGACAGCGGCCCCGGCATACCGGAGGAGCACCTCGAGAAAATCTTCTCGCCGTTCTTCACCACCCGCAGTAACGGGAACGGTCTCGGGCTGGCGGTGGCGTGGAAGGTGATGAAAGCGCATGGCGGTGACATTGTCGCCGAAAACCGCCCGGAGGGCGGGGCCACTTTCCGGCTGCTGCTGCCGGTCAAGCACGATGCCGCAAACAGGGAGCACTGATATGAAATATTCGGTTCTGGTGGTCGACGATGACAGGCTGGTCAACGAGTACCTGATGGAGGTGCTGCAGCGGGCCGGTTACGATTGTACGGCGGTGTTCTCCGGGGAGGAGGCGCTGGCCAGATTGCATGCCCGCAGCTTTGATATCATCCTGTCCGATGTCAAGATGCCCGGCATGGACGGGCTGGAACTCCTGCAGCAGATCAAGACCGGGGACCGGGAGACGATCGTGATCATGATGACCGCCTACGGGACGATCGAAATGGCGGTCAAGGCGATCAAAAACGGGGCGTACGACTTCCTCCTCAAGCCGGTTTCTCCCGAGGCGCTGGAACACATCCTCGCCCGCGTGACCGAAGTGATTTCGCTGCGGCGCGAGAACGAAATGATGCGCAAGGATCTGGCCGACAAATTCCACAATATCGTCGGCAAATCCAAGATGATGAAAGAGGTCTTCGAACGGATCCAGGCGATCGCCGACGCCCGGTCAACCGTGCTCATCACGGGGGGATCGGGAACCGGTAAGGAACTGGTCGCGCGGGCGATTCATTACAGCTCGAATCGGGCCGACAAGCCCTTCGTCAAGCTCAACTGCGCCGCGCTGCCGGAGAATCTCGTCGAGTCCGAGCTGTTCGGCTACGAGAAGGGGGCGTTCACCGACGCCAAGAAGACCAACCACGGCCGGTTCGAACTGGCCGACGGTGGCACGCTCCTGCTGGACGAAATCTCGGAAATGCCTCTGAACCTCCAGTCGAAACTGCTGCGGGTGATCCAGGAACGGGAGTTCGAACGGGTCGGATCGAGCCAGACGATCCAGGTCGACGTGCGCATCGTGGCGACCTCGAACCGGAACCTGAAGGAATACATCGCCGAGGGGCGGTTCCGCGAGGATCTCTTCTACCGGCTCAATGTCATCCCGATCCACTTGACGCCGCTGGAGGACCGCCGCGAGGATATACCGCTGCTGGTCGAGCACTTCATCGAGAAGTACAATATCGAGAATCACCGCTCGGTCAAAGGTGTCGATCCCCAGGCCATGCGCCTGCTCATGCACTACCACTGGCCCGGCAATGTCCGCGAGCTTGAGAACTACATCGAACGGGCGGTGGTAACGAGCAATAAGGACCTGCTCACCGAAGACGAGTTCCCCGTCGAACTGGCGCTGGGGCGCGTCGGCGACGATATGGGCGGGCTCAAGGTGCCGATGAAGCTCGAGGAGGGGAGCAAGTACCTTATCCTTAAAACGCTGGAAAAATACAACGGGAACAAAACCCGGGCCGCCGAAGCGCTGGGAATTTCGGCGCGGACGATCCGGAACAAGCTGGCCGAGTACGGCGAAGTGTCCAATTCCTGAGCAAAATCTGCAAGCGGATACGGGGCGGAAGTTTACCGCCCCGTCCGCGCTCCACTAATATCCCGACCTGCCGATTAATCTACCATACCGCGGGCTACCCATGCCCTCCAGTGATCTTCATGTCCGGGAGAACGGCAGTTCGACTATGGATCTGGCAACCCTTTTAGGTCTGGTGATTGCATTCGGCGCAGTGGGCGGTTCCTACTTCCTCGAAGGGGGATCGCTCGATTCGGTGTTTCTCACCGGGCCGATCCTCATTGTCGTCGGGGGGACACTGGGCGCCACGACAGTCACCACCTCAATTGACACGGTCACCCAGATTCCGCATTTCCTCCGGATCGCCTTCTCGGGGCGTCCCCACCGGTTCAACGAGACGATCGACCAGATTGTCAAGCTGTCGGAGAAAGCGCGCCGCGAAGGTATCCTCGGACTGGAGAACGATCTCAGGAAGATTCACAATCCGTTCTTTCGCAAGGCGATCCGCCTGGTGATCGACGGCACGGAGGTGGCGGCGCTGCGGGAAATCCTCGAGACGGAAATCGCCTACCTCGAGGACCGTCACAAACGCGGGATCACCTTCTTCCAGAAAGCCGGCGGGTATGCCCCCACGATGGGGATTTTGGGCACAGTGCTCGGTCTGGTGCATACGCTGGGCAACACGGCCGATGCCACCCGTATGGCTGCCCACATCGCCGCGGCGTTCATCGCGACGCTCTGGGGAGTGGGCTTGGCCAACTTGTTCTTCCTCCCGGTATCCGATAAGCTGCGGATGCGCCACGAGGAGGAGATCGCGCACCTGGAATTGATTATGGAAGGGGTGGTCGCCCTCCAAATGGGTGAAAACCCGCGCTACATCCGGACTCGTCTCTTGTCCTTCATCGCGCCGATCCACCGCAGTCTCGAGGAGTAGCCATGCGCCGCTTCCGCCGTCGTGTCGACGACAAGGAAAATCTGGATCGCTGGCTTCTAACCTACGCCGATCTGATCACGCTGCTGCTGGCGTTTTTCGTCGTCATGTACTCCATGTCCCAGATCGACGCCAAGCGATTCGGCCAGATGGCCAAAGCGCTGCGCGGCGTACTCAAGGGGGGGGAGAGCGTGGTCAACTACGACGACGCCCAGCCATCGAACGAGGGCCACGGCCTGCTCAAGCTGGGCAACCTCAAGATGCTGCAGGCCCGGATCGAGGAGCGGTTCAAGAACATCAACCGCCTCGAGGACGTGACCCAGGAGATCACCGAGCGGGGACTGGTAATCCACATTGTCGATCGGGCGCTGTTCGAGGAAGGGGCGGCCGAACTCGAACCGCAGGCGATAGAGGTCCTCGACCTCATTAACGACGAAGTCGAGAAGATGCCCAATCACGTACGGATCGAAGGACACACCGACGACCGCCAGATCAATACGCTGCGCTTTCCCTCGAACTGGGAACTGTCGGCGGCGCGGGCAACCGAGGTCGTGCGATACTTCGTGAACGTACACGGTTTCCCGCCCGACCGGGTATCGGCCCTCGGTTACGGCGAATACCGCCCGGTGCGCCCGAACAACTCGATCGAGAACCGGGCGATGAACCGCCGGGTCGACATCGTGATCCTCACCATGGAGCTGTCGATGAAGGAGCCGACCTCGCAGCTGTACTACATCGACCAGCCGGTATCGACGAATCCAACCGCCCAGATCGAGTAGTTTCTTCCCGCTCTGCCGGAAAGAATTTCCCGCGCCTGATTCCCGCATCATTCCACCGCAGTCCCTCGGTCTTCAAAGTCATTGCGATGCAACAGGCTTTGCGGCGGCATGCGAACTTGGCACACTCCTTGCATAACGTCGTGCGACGAAAACCATGAATTGGTGTGTGAAGGCATGAAAATCGCGGATTACTTATTCAAGGGAACCGGGGTACACAAGTTCGAGGCCTACCTCGATGTGTCCGCATTCCGCCATAAGCTGGTCAGCAGCAACGTGGCCAATGTGTCAACCCCCGGCTACAGTCGCCGCGATATCGATTTTCAGGCCGAATACTCCCGCCTGACCGGTCAAACGACGCGGGTGGCGGGGGAAATCACGGACAGCCGGCACATACCGCTCGGGCAACACCGCGAACGGGAGCCCGAAATCGATGAAACCCGGCCCAAGCCGGACGAACTCAACGCAGTCGACATTGACCAGGAAGTGTCCCAGATGGCGCAGAACGAATTGCAGTTCACCGTGGCCGCCCGACTTCTCCAGAAGAAGTTCGAGGGGCTGCGACGCGCGATCACGGGGCGATAGGAGGTAAGGTATGGCCGGTCTTCTCGGAGCCATTGAGATTTCGTCGAAAGGACTGTCGGTCCAGCGGGCGAAAATGAACACGACGGCGGAGAATATCGCCAACGCCGAAACCACCCAGACGCCCGAGGGCGGACCCTACCGCCGCAAGCAGGTGGTGGTGAAGGAAGACGACACCGGCGTGTCGTTCCGTCACATGATGCAGCGGGCCGGAGTGGATCTCGACCGGACCAACACCCGGCACCTGCCGGCCCAGGGCGTGCGGCTTCGCTCCGAAGTGGAAGTGCCTGATGTCAAAATGAAAGAGGTCGAGGCGCCGAAGTCGGCGTACAAGCTGATTCACGACCCGAGCCATCCCGACGCGGACGAGCAGGGCTACGTGAGAATGCCCGATATTGAAGTGGTTAACGAGATGGTCGACATGATGGCGGCCGCCCGAGCCTACGAGGCGAACACCGTCGCGATTTCGACCGCCAAGCAGATGGCCAAAGATTCCCTGGACATATAGGAAGGTGACAGGAGACTATGAAGATCAATCCGACTGCCATTCAAACCTACCAGCAGGTGACGCATCGCCCGCCAGCTCGTCCGGCGCAGGATCAGAAAGACGCCGGGTCGGTCGAGCAGCGCAATCTGACCATCACCCCGCAGGATACCGCCGCCGGATCGGAACTGGCGGTCACGGCGCCCGAGGGGACCTATGCGCAGTACCTGTCCGATGCCGAGAAGGCCGCGCTGGACATGCTGTTCGAGCGATTTGCCGACACCGGCCGCTTCGGCGCCGCTTTCACCCGTTCCTCCGGTGAGACTTCCCCGGGCCAGACCCTCGGCAAGCTCATCGACGTGAAGGTGTGATATGGCTGATCCGGTAGGCGGCATAGTACGGCTGGTCCCCGGCCCGGCGGCGAAGCTCGATCCGACTAAAGATAAGTCGGCGGAGCCGAAAGCCGAAGGCGGATTCGGGGAGATGCTCTCGGAGTTCGTGGGCGGAGTCAACAATCTCCACCACGGGGCGGCCGATATCCAGGAGTCGTTTCTCCGGGGAGAGCCGGTCGAATTGCACCAGGTGATGGTGAAGGCCGAAGAGGCCGGAGTGGCCACCGAGCTGCTCATCGAAATTCGCAATAAAGTGCTCGAAGGATACAATGAGTTGATTCGCATGCCGGTCTGACCGGCGCCGAGGTCCACGCGGCTATGGACGGCCGCGGTAACGCCATAGGATGAACGATGGATCGCATAGGTCAACTACTCAAGAATCTCTCCGCCTGGGTCGGCCGCATGTCGGCCGGGCAGGTCATGATGCTGCTGGGAATAGTCGCCGGGACAATCGTCGGGGCCATATTCCTCAGCGGCTACATCAACAAGGTCGCCTTCTCCCGCCTGTACTCCGACCTCGATGAGGCCGAAGCCGGGGAAGTCGTGGCGTACCTCAACGACAACAAGATCCCGTATGAACTGAGCGACGGCGGCCGGACCGTGCTGGTCCCCTCCGACCAGGTCTACAACGCGCGGATATCGCTCGCCTCGGAGGGACTCCCGCGCAACGGGACCATGGGGTACTCCCTGTTCGATAAGAACAACCTCGGCATGACCGACTTCCTGCAGAACCTGAACTTCCGCCGCGCGCTGGAAGGGGAACTGACCAAGACGATCATGCAGTTGTCGGAAGTGAAAGCGGCCCGCGTCCACATCGTCATGCCCAAGGACCGGCTGTTCAAATCAGATCAGAAAGAGGCCACGGCCTCGGTGGTACTGAAACTCCGGGGTAACGGCCTGTCGAAACAGCAGGTCAACGGTATCTCGCATCTGGTAGCGTCGTCGGTGGAAGGACTGAAGCCGGAAAACATCTCAATCATCGACTACGAGGGTAATCTGCTGTCGTCTGGGGGCTCAAAGGATGAGCTGGCCGGCCTGACAGCCTCGCAGCTCGATGTCCGCAAACAGGCCGAGAGCTACTTGGAGGAAAAGGCCCAGTCAATGCTCGACAACGTGCTGGGAGGCGGGCGGTCGGTTATCCGGGTCACCGCGGAACTGGATTTCGCCCAGGTGGAGCGGACGGCCGAAACGTACGACGCCAACGCGCCGGCGATCCGCAGCGAAGAACGCACCGTTTCGTCGCAGGCGGCCAAGGACAAAGCCGACGAAGCGAGCGAGAGTGAAGAAAACGGCTCGACCGAGACGACCATAACGAACTACGAATTGAATAAGACAATGGAGCACATCATCAACGGTGTCGGTTCGGTCAAACGGCTGTCGATCGCGGTGATGGTGGATGGGGTCTACACGCCGGTGGCTGGCGAAGGGGGCGAAGAAACGATTACCTACCAGCCGCGATCGCAGGAGGAATTGGACCGCCTGGCGGCCATTGTCAAGAATGCGGTCGGGTATGACTCGCAGCGGAACGACCAAATCGAGATGTTTAACATCGCCTTCGATCGCCGCGAGTTGATGGAAGACCAGCAGGCGCTCGACGACATGTACCAGCGCGAGTTCTACGTGGAAATCGCGAAAAAGGTCGGGCTGGTGGTGCTGGCTATCCTGGCGCTCCTGTACTTCCGCCGCAAGGTGGGCAAGCTGTTCAACAAGCTTGGGACGTTGATGCCGCCGCCGGCGCCGGTCCGTCCGAGCCCCTACGCCGCTGGTTCGTCTGATGCCACGGAGGCGGAACCGATGTTGCCGCGCATAATCCCTGAGGCGCGCAAGCCGCGCTTGGTCGACGAAATGCAGCAGGCGGCGAAAAAGGACCCCGAAGAGATCGCCCGGGCAATCAAAACCATGATGAGTGACGTGTAATGGCTACCGCGCTGAAATACGACAGCATGTCGCCGCTGCAAAAAGCGGCCGTGGCCCTGGTTGCATTCGGGCCAGAGGTCTCGGCCCACGTCCTCAAGGGGATGCCCGAGTCGGATCTCGAAAAGATCACGATCGAGATCGCCAATCTCCGCGACGTGCCGGCCGAAATCGAGGAAAAAGTCATCGACGAGTGCTACCAGATCTTCATGGCTCGGCAGTACATCTCGCAGGGTGGTATCGACTTTGCCCGGAAAATCCTCGAATCGGCAGTGGGCAGCACCAAGGCGCGCGAGATCATGACTCGGCTTGAGTCGACTATCAAGTCGTCGGGGTTCTCGCTCCTGAAAGACATCGACCCCAAGCAGCTCACAAGTTTTCTTCAGAATGAACATCCGCAGACCATCTCGCTGATTCTGACCCAGCTCACCCCGCAGCATGCTGCGGCGGTGCTCTCCGAGCTGTCGCCGGAGCTGCAAGCGGAGGTGTCCCTGCGCATAGCGACCATGGAAAAGATCGCACCGGAGATTCTCCGCGAGATCGAACAGACTCTCTCGGGGCACTTCGATGCCTCGGCCACCGGGGTCATGTCGGCCTCCGGCGGCGCCAAGGCGATCGCCGAAATCCTCAATCTCATCGACACGTCGGCCGAAAAGAACATCCTCCAGTCGCTCGAAGCGGAGGACCCGGATCTCGCGGCCGAGGTGAAGAACATGATGTTCGTGTTCGACGACCTCACGCTGCTGGATGACCGCTCGGTGCAGCGGCTCCTCAAGGAAGTGGAGACGAAAGACCTGGCGATCGCGCTCAAGGCGGCCTCGGACGAGGTCAAGAACAAGATCTTCGCCAATGTCTCCGAACGCGTGGCGGTAATGATCCGCGAGGAAATGGAATTCATGGGACCGACGCGGCTCTCCGATGTCGAGGCGGCCCAGGGGCGGATCGTGGAAGCGGTTCGTCGCCTCGAAGAGGAAGGCCAGATCCTCATCTCCGGCCGCGGCGGCAAGGAAGATATCATTGTCTAAAATACTCCGACACGTCCGGGTGGCGCCGACCATCCTGGTGGGGGAGCGTCATCTCGATTTCGATCGCCAGGAGCAGGCTGTCGCCACCCTCGGCCGCCTGTTTCCCTCAGTGACGATTACCACCGACCCCGATGGTGCCCGGTTTGTCCCGATCGAGGAGGTCTTTGCCATCGAGCAGGTTTTGGATCGGGTCCGCCAGGAGGCGTACCAGAGCGGGATGAAGGACGGCCAGGCGGCCGGCCTGAAGCAGGGGCTGACCAGAGCCGAACAGGTGATGCGGCAATTCGACGCCGCCATCAAGGAGGCGGTCAACCAGCGGGCCGCGATGCTCGAAGAGGCCCGGAAAAACATCCTCAACCTCGTCCTGCAAATCAGCCGCCAGGTGACTTTCGGCGCGGTCGAGATCGACCCGGAATCCACTGTGAAGCTGATCGACGGCGTCATCAACACGCTCCTGGACCGGTCGCGCATCAAGATCAAAGTCAATCCCGACCACCTGCCGATTGTCGAACAGAATATCGAGCAGTTTCTCAAAGGCTCGGCGACGATCAAGGAGATTTCGATCGAGCCCGACCCGCGGGTGCGCTACGGCGGGTGCTTCATCGAAACGCCGCACGGCGATATCGATGCCCGGCTGGAGTCGCAGTTTGAAATTGTCGAAGAAGCCCTCCTGACCGATGAGGCCGGGCGGTGAGCTACCTTCCGTACGAGATCTACGCCGAGCGAATCCGCTCGACCAACACGGTCAAGCACTACGGCAAGGTGACCCAGGTGGTGGGTCTGGTTATCGAATCGGCCGGACCGGCCGTCTCGATCGGGCGGCTCTGCACGATCGAAAATCACGATACCGGCGTAAAGGTCCGCGCGGAAGTCGTGGGATTCCGAGACAATCGGATTCTGCTTATGCCCCTCGGACCGATCACCGGAATAACCCCCGGGGCAATCGTCACCTCCACCTCTGACCAACTCCGCGTCCCCGTGGGCAAAGAGCTGATCGGGCGCGTTCTCGGCGGACTCGGCCAGCCCATCGACGGCAAGGGCTCCGTGTATACCGGTCAGACCCGGTCGATCAACGCCGAGCCTATTCCGGCCCTGTCACGACGACGCATCACCGAGCCGCTGCGGACCGGCGTACGGGCCGTTGACATCCCGGCGGCCCTCGGCAAGGGACAGCGGATGGGCGTATTCGCCGGTTCGGGCGTGGGAAAGTCAATCCTCCTGGGCATGATGGCCCGCGGAACGACCGCCGACGTCAACGTCGTAGCGTTGGTCGGAGAGCGCGGCAGGGAAGTACGCGAGTTTATCGAATCGGACCTCGGTCCAGAAGGTATGAAGCGCTCGGTAGTTGTGGCCGTGACCTCGGATCAGCCGGCGCTCATTCGCATCAAGGGTGCCATGGTCGCAACCACCATCGCCGAACACTTCCGCGAACAGGGGATGGATGTCCTGCTGCTAATGGACTCGATCACCCGCATCGCGATGGCCCAGCGCGAAATCGGCATCGCAATCGGTGAACCGCCGACGACCAAGGGCTACACGCCGTCGGTTTTCGCCTTGCTTCCGGGCCTGCTCGAACGGGCGGGACAGTCGGACAAGGGTTCGATCACCGGGCTGTACAGCGTGCTGGTCGAGGGAGACGACTTCAACGAACCGGTCTCCGACGCGGTGCGGTCGATTCTCGACGGCCATGTGACGCTCTCGCGGCGGTTGGCCGCCCGCAACCTGTATCCGGCGATCGACATCCTCGACTCCATCAGCCGGCTTATGAAGACCGTCTCCACACCGGAGCAAATCGCGCTCGCCGGACAGGTACGGGAGCTGCTGGCAGTATACCGCGACGCCGAGGATCTGATCAATATCGGCGCCTACGTCAAGGGATCGAATCCGAAGATTGACCGGGCGATAGCGAAGTATGACGCTCTCAACCAGTTCTTCCGGCAGGGCATTCACGAGCTGTCGGAGTTTGACGATTCCATCAGGCACCTCGGCGCAATTCTGGCCGACTGAAAGGGGGAGGGGTAGTGAAGCGATTCCGATTTCGTCTTGAGGCGCTCCTCAAACAGCGCGAACAGATCGAGAAGGACCGGCAGAAGGAACTGGCCGACGCCATGCGTCAGGTGCAGGAGCAGAAGAGCCGGCTCGACACCCTTTATGGGAAGAGCCAGGAGACGCTCGAACGAAAGCGGGAGCAACAGGCCGGGACAATGCGGGTGAGCGATCTGCAGATCTACTCGCGCTATCTCTACCGCCTGAAGCGGGACTCACTGGGGGCGGAAGAACTCCTGCGGGCGCTGCGCAAGACCGAGGCGCGCCGCCGCGACGCCCTGCTGGAGGCAGCGAAGAACCGGAAAATCTACGAAACACTCAGAGACCACCAGCGGGAGACCTTCTACCGCGAGGCCGAGCAGGCCGCGGCCAAGGAAAACGACGAGGTCGGGCTGAATATTTTCCGGTCGGGACAATCAAAACCGGCGTAAAAAAACAGCCCGGTTGCCCGGGCTGTCGACATACTCTCCGAATCATCTCTGCAATCGTTCGAGCGGATCTCCAGTCATTCTGCCTCGTCACTGACAGGCCGCAGGAGCCGGTCCGGCGCGGAAGAGGTACGCCACCATGTAGGTCACATCGGCGATGTTGGCAACCTCGCCCCCCTCGCCATTGATATCGGCCTCGGCCGGGCAGTCCGCCGGCGGAGCCCCGCGGAACAACTGGGCGATAAGCGCAGTCAGATCCGATATGTTGACCTTGTCTTCCGGATCGCCATCGGCATTACCGCGCAGACCGATGCAGCAGCCGAATCCCTGAAGAATGTTGACCTTGCCGGCGAGGAAACGGGGCTTGAACCGCTGAGCAGCCACCGTTGAGAAGTTATTTGAGTACTCCACATCGTTGGCTACGATGGTAATCGTATCAATCGTGACGACCTGCGGCGTGATTCCGACATCCCACGATAGAAAGAGGCTGCCCAGCAGACCGCTGCCGACTGGAATCGTCGGTTCATTGAACGGAGCGCAGTAGATGGAGTAGCCGCCGGTGGGGGAGAAAGTGCCCTTAATGGAGTAGAACTGGAGCCGCCCGCCGACAAACGAGAACGAATCGATCCGGACATCCGGCGAACTGAACCGGATCGTTACCTCAAGCCCCCCGAGAGCCTCATCGTTATAGAAATTGATGGGGACAACGGCCGAGCTGTTGGTGTAGGTAGCCACGGAGTCAACGCGCACGGTATCGCGAATACCGGGATCCTGGGCGGCCGAAGGCAGTGCCAGGACCAGCAGGGCGAACAGGCAAAGCAGTATGACTGGTGCGATCCGACTAAGCATACGGATACCCCTTTCTTTCGAGACCCAACTGAGCAAATATGATGCGCGTTAACGAAGAAAGGTCGCGAAAACCTCTGGGTTGCGGTGGCCGGGGCGGAAGCCCCATGTAAGTACTTATATCAGTTGCTCTTTACGCCGGATAATATACACTGGACGGCTCTCCGGCGCAATGGAAAAGAAGAAAAGCTTCCGGGGCAGAAGTTGCCGGTGTGCAGGTTCTGCTGCGCAATCAATTTCCCACTGAATTGCTGGAGCGCAGTCTGAAGCTTTCGGTGAAAGCGGTCGATAGACTGACCATGGCGACTGACCCCAACACCAAACCCGCCGCGCGGTGCGCCTATATCCGCGCCTGTTACCTCGCCGAAGACCTGAAGTGCTTCGGCTACAAGACCGATTGCCCCCTGTACCAGAAGTCCAACGGCCAGTATTTCAACGAGGCCCGCTTCCACGAGGCCATGGACAAGCTGATTGACAAAACCCGGGCCAGATTCGCGAACCTCCCCAAATAGACCGGGGAAGGCACCCCGACCGACAAATGAAGAAGGCCGCCCCGGAACAACCGGAGCGGCCTTCAATCTGTGTAACCGTAAACCTGTTCGCCATCCGTCCACTCCCAGGAAAAGTCCTCCGACGCGACCGGAAAATCCTTCCCGGTGTCCCTCAGGACGGAGAGGGAGGCAACCACGCAATCTCCATCGATTCAATCGCTTAGGCCAAGTTCTGCCGGTTGGCACAGGCCATGCATAGACGAATCCCCGGAGGAAACTATGATTAAAGGTCTGTATCGCTCGGCATCGGGCATGTTGCCCACGATCAAACGGCAGGAGACAATTGCCAACAACGTCTCCAACGCCAACACGGCCGGCTTCAAGAAAGACGCCGTCTTCACCAAGGAGCTGACCAAAGCCCAGCGCAAGCACCTGCCGGTGCGCTCCGACTGGGAGCAGCCAATGATCGACGATGTCTACACGAACTTCGAGGGGGGATCGTTCGCACGAACCGACAACCCGCTCGACCTCGCGATCGACGGCGACGGCTTCTTCCAGGTCGAACTCGCCGACGGGCGCACCGCGCTGACCCGCTCGGGATCCTTCTCCGTCAACCGGGAAGGGCTGCTCGCTCACACCGACGGGCCGATCCTCCTGGCCGAAGGAGGAGCGATCGAGCCGGGCAACGGCACGCTCACCGTTTCGGCCGCCGGCGAAATCGAAGTCAACGGCAACGTGATCGGACGGGTTCGGCCGGTGACGGTCGACAACCTGCAGATTCTCGAGAAAATCGGCGCCTCGCTGTTCGTGCTGCCCGAGGGAGTGCAGACAACCCCGGTCAACAACAGCGTGATCCGGCAGGGGTACCTCGAAGAATCCAACGTCGATATAGTCCGCGAGATGATCGACATGATCGTCGCGTTCCGCGAGTACGAAGCGAACGCGCGCGCGGTCACGACGCAGGACAACACGCTCGACCACCTGTTCAAACGGGTCGCGGGCGGCAGCTGAGCAAAGAATGACTGGAGATAGGAGGCAGCGATGATCAAAGCGATGCGAACCGCGGCAACCGGCATGGTCGCCCAACAGATGAATGTCGACAACATCGCGAACAACCTCGCCAACGTCAACACGACCGGCTTCAAGCAAACGAAGATTGAATTTCAGGATGTCCTGTATCAAAACCTTCGTCGCGCCGGGACGGCGTCGGCACTGGGGACCGAGGTCCCGACCGGATTGTCCATCGGCTATGGCACCCGGGCGTCGGCGACCGTGCGGAGTTTTTCGGAAGGCAACCTGACGCCGACCGGCAACCCGCTTGACCTTGCGATTGACGGCGACGGCTTCTTCCAGGTGCAAATGCCGGACGGCACGACCGGGTACACCCGGGACGGGGCATTCAAGATTTCCGGTGACGGCCAGGTTGTGACCAGTGAAGGCTACTTCGTGCTGCCGCAGATGTCGGTGCCCGAAGGATCAACGGCCATTTCAGTCGGCACGGACGGCACGGTGGAGGTCATGGTGGCGGGACAACAGGATCCGGTCCAGATCGGCCAGATCGAACTGGCGCGCTTCGTGAACCCTGCGGGTATGCTGGCGATCGGCCGCAATATTCTCACTCCGACCCGGGCGTCCGGGGATCCGGTCACCGATGTCCCCACGCAGAGCGGTCTCGGCCAGATCGACCAGGGATACCTCGAAATGTCGAACGTGAAAGTTGTCGACGAGATGGTGAACATGATCGTCGCCCAGCGCGCCTATGAAATGAACTCCAAAGCGATCCAGACGGCCGACGACATGGCCGGAATCGCCAACAACCTGAAGAGGTAACCGGCCATGTTTCGCAAGCTGCTCCTGATCATCCTGTTCCTCGCGTTCGCCGGTTCCGCGCTCGCCCTCACAGCCGAGCAGGCGGTCGTGGACGAACTGGTGCGGATGTACGGGCTGGACACGGCGCACTATGTCATCACGGTCGAGGCCAGCCGCCTTCAAGCGACGGAGGTCGCCCCGGGTGAAGTAACGCTTCGGCCGATCACCCAGAAGGAGCCGATCGGGCTCTTCACCGTGGCGGCCGATATCCACCGCGATGGCGCGAAGATCGAGAGTGCACAGGTCAACCTGCGCATCCAGCGTTTCGCCGAGGTCCTGGTCGCGATCGACAAGATCGACAGCCGCGAACTGCTGACGGCCGACAAATTCGAACTCCACCGGGTCGATGTCACCGCGATGTACGAAAAGCCGGTGGTGTCGCCCGACGAGATCGCCGGTTTCCGGGCGACCCGCATCCTCCGCAAGGGGACGGTCCTGACCGCCGCGTGCATGGAGCTTCCGCCCGATGTGGAAGCAGGGCGCACGGTGTCGATCGTCTACGCCGACGGCTTCTGCCGGGTGTCCGCACCGGGGACTGCCCTCCAGGCGGGTGTCGCGGGGGACTATGTCAAAGTGAAGAACAACGCATCGGGAAAGATAATCGTGGCGCGTGTCGTGGACGGCGGCGCCGTGGTCGTTGAGCCATAGGAAGGCAAATCATGAAGTTCTTACGCATTCTCCTCATTTTGGGCATTCTCCTGCTGTTGCCCTACTCGCTCAAACTCAAAGGGCAGGATTTCGGCCAGGGACAATCGCTCTTCACGGATGTCAAGGCCAACAGGGTGGGCGATCTGCTGACAGTGCTCATATTCGAAAACTCGCAGGCCCAGCAGTCTGCCCAGACCAAAACCGAAAAGAGCAGCGAGGCCTCGGTGTCCGGCGGGCCGGGCATCGGCTCCCTCGACTTCATTCCGCTCCTCGGCGGTGACTGGCAGAACGAGAGCACCTTCGACGGCAAGGGGGAGAACGCCCGCAACGGCAGCCTCCGCGCCCGAATGTCGGTGACGGTCGTCGAACTGCGCAACAACGGGGATCTCGTGATCGAAGGCTCCCGCACCATCGGGATCAACGGCGACCGCGAAACCCTGACGTTGACCGGAGTCGTGCGCCAGAAAGATGTCACGCCGTACAACACGATCGACTCCTACCTGATCGGCGACGCCGAGATTCACTACACCGGCAAGGGGAACGCCGACACCGCGTCCCGTCCGGGATTCTTCACCCGTCTCGTCAACTGGCTCTTCTAGGAGGTATGCGATGATGGCGGGAATGATGCATCGGTTGGCCACGCCGGCGGGGATACTCCTCACGCTGGCGATCCTCATGGCCTGGGTTACGACGGTCGAGGCGAACAAGGTTCGCATCAAAGATATCGCGGAGTTCCGCAACCAGGAACAGATCGATCTCGTCGGCTACGGGCTGGTGATCGGCCTCGACGGCACCGGCGACGGTACTGGGACGCAGTTCACCGTCCAATCGCTCGTCAACATGATGCAGCGAATGGGCATGACGGTCGATGTCGACAAGGTCAAGGTGAAGAATGTGGCGGCGGTGATGGTCACCGCCCGCATGTCGAGCAACCAGGGGGAGGGGACGTTCTTCGATGTTCAGGTGTCCTCGATCGGTGACGCCAAGTCGCTGCAGGGAGGTACGCTCCTCATGACGCCCCTGGCGGGAATAGACGGCAGCGTCCGCGCGGTGGCCCAGGGACCGGTGTCGATCGGCGGGTTCAACGTGCAGGTCGACGACGGCAGCGAGATCGTCAATAACTACACGCTGGTGGGCCGGGTGCCCGGCGGCGGGAAAGTTACCAACCCGGTCCTCGCGGTCGAAGGGAACGCCAGGGAAGTGTTCCTCACACTTCGCAACCCCGACTTCACCACCGCCAGCCGGGTCGCCGAACGAATCAATATCCAATACGGCCTCCTGGCCTACCCGGTCGATGCCGGGACAGTCCGCCTCGTGGTGCCCGACTCCCTCATGCACCCGACCTCCCGAATCGAATTCATCTCGGATGTCGGCCAGTTGCAGGTGGTGCCGGACAATGTCGCGCGGGTGGTCATCAACGAACGCACCGGGACGATCGTGGCCGGCCAACACGTCACAATCGAAGAGGTCTCGATTGCCCACGGAACGATTACCGTCAGCATCGAGAGCACTCCGGTGATCTCGCAGCCGGAGCCGTTCTCCGAAGGGGAGACGGTGGTCACAAAGGATTCGCGGATCAGCATCAACGACGAACAAGCCCGGGTGGTGCATTTGCCACGATCGGTCTACCTGTCCGATGTGGCTACGGCGCTCAACCGGATCGGGGCGACACCGCGTGATATCATCGCGATCTTCCAGGCTCTCAAGGAAGCCGGCGCGCTGCGCGCGGAACTGGTGATTATCTAATGTCGACCCTGCGACCCATTGCCGCACCTGTCGTCCACGGCGACGGGGATATCGAGCGAATCCGTGACCGCCAGGGCGGGACGCTCGAACAGGAGAAGGCGCGCCTCCGCCTGGCGGCAAAGGAGTTCGAATCGCTCTTCATGTACCAGATGCTCAAGAGCATGCGGCAGACGATCGGGGAGAGCACGCTGGCCGAGGGGTCGCCGATGTCGGGCAGCCTCGGCAAAGATACGTTCATGGATATGTTTGATATCGAGATGGCCCGGGAAATCGCCACCGGCGGTAGCGGGTCGATTTCGGATATCCTCTACGCCTCGTTGGAAAAGACGATTACGGCGGAGTTCGACGGTCCGCCGGATGGTTTGAAAATTAAGCCACTACAAGATTTGAGCCAGGTTCGCGAGCCGATGCAAATTTCGCGACCGGAAATACCGGTTGTCTATCCCGGCTCGCGGCCTGTGAAAATAACACCGGCCGACACGGGACCGAAAGCGATCACCATTAGCGCTCAGCCGCCCGATGTCGCTCGCGGTGCGGAGCACAAACGCACCGCCGAAGTGAAGGCGGGGGCGGCGAAATCCGTGACGCCACCACGGCCCGAAGGCCCGCCGTTGCCGGCGGGACGGATTGTGCCGCGCCCGATCCGCGTGGTCGAGAAGCCACCCGGTGCTCCCGCTGAGACCGGTCCGAGTGATCCGATCCAGCGGAGGTTTGGGCGCTTCATCGACGAAGCCGCCGAACGGCACCAGGTCGATTCGGCGCTCATCAGCGCCGTGATCCACGCCGAGTCAGGAGGGGATCCGAACGCCGTGTCGCCCGCAGGGGCCAAAGGGCTTATGCAGCTCATGGACACCACGGCGGCTGATCTCGGCGTGCGCGACTCATTTGATGCGAAAGAGAATATCATGTCCGGGGCAAAGTACCTCCGGCAGCTCCTCGACCGGTTCGGTGACGAGAAGTTGGCCGTGGCCGCCTACAATGCCGGACCGGGTGCCGTCGAACGCCATGGCGGCGTTCCGCCGTTCGCCGAAACCAGGGCGTACGTCAAGAAAGTGCTCGCATCGCTAACCACTTACCGCACCACGGGTGCGGAACCGGGCGCTAAAGGCAGTTCCTCCGGTAACCGATAAATGAACAAGGGTTTTGCAGGAAGCAATAAACATGGTGGACACACTGATTGACATTATCGGCAGGGAAGCTGCCCTCTTCGAACGATTCCTCCTGCTGCTCGAACAGCAGCAGCACGCGTTGGTCAACAACGATCACGAAGAGCTGAATCGCACGACGGCCGAACAGCAGAAAGTGCTGGCCGAGAGCCGCCGGTTCAACGCCGAGCGAGAGCGGGTGCTTGAACAGATCAAGCGGGACAACGCCTTCGAAGGCGACCTGACGGTTACCCGCCTGCTCGATATGATCGACCAGAGCAGGGCGGACCGCCTGTCGACGTTGCGCGACGCCATTCTCGATCTCAACGAACGCATCCTCAAGGTTCGCAATCAGAACGCCATGCTGCTGAACAAATCGCGCGAGTATATCCGCAAGACGATGGACATGCTGGCGCGGATCGCATCCCCGCCGACCGGAACCTATACCGCGTCCGGCGCCGGAACGCCTCAGGGCGGCACGGTCGCGCTGGACAGGAGAGCCTGATCATGGGATTGATGCAGGGACTTGAAATCGGCAAGCGGGCGTTACTGTCCCACCAGGTCTACCTCCAGACTATCGGGCATAACATCGCCAATGTCAACACCCCCGGCTACAGCCGCCAGCGGGTGAATATCAGCGCCACCTTCCCCTCCGACACCCCTCAGGGGATGGTCGGCACGGGAATCACGGTCGACGACATCCGCCACGTGCGCGACCTCTTCCTCGGCGAACAGTATCGCCAGGAAAACAAGGCGCTCGGCCAGTGGAATTACAAACAGAAGGTGCTCGATCAGGTCGAGTCGCTCTTTTCCGAACCGAACGACAACACTCTGGCCGACCGCCTCAATGGTTTCTGGGACGCCTGGGACGACCTGTCGAAAAACCCCAACGCGACCAACCGCGAGGCGGTACTGGGCGCATCGACGCTTCTGGCCGACAGCTTCCACACGCTTTCAAAGGACCTGAGCCGGCTGCGGGATTCGATTGACCGCGACCTCGCGACCTATACCGACCAAATCAACCAGCTCGCATCGGAAATTGCCTCGGTGAACCGCCAGATTGTTGCCCGGGAGGTTGACGGCTCGACCGCCAACGACCTGCGCGACCAGCGGGATCTCATGATCGACGAGCTGTCGGCCATTGTGGACGTCAACACAATCGAGTCGGATAACGGCTCGGTCCGCGTGATGATCGGCGCCCTGGAGGTGGTCACCGGTCTTGAAACGATACCGATAGAGACCAGGGTCGTCAATAACCAGGGCAAAATGGAACACGAACTTGTCTGGAAGAACACGACCGTCTCAATTCGAAACGTCAACGGCGAGCTCAAGGGGCTCCTCGATGCGCGCGATGAAATTGTCCCGCGGTACCTCGACGAGCTGGGCCAGATTGCCCGGACCTTGGTCGAGCAGGTAAACGGCATCCACCGGAACGGTTTCGGTCTCGACGGCTCCACCGGGGCGAACTTCTTCGACCCCCGCTTCACCGATGCCGACAGCATCCGGATCAACCAGGATCTGATCAACGCCCCCGAAAAGATCGCGGCCTCGGAGAGCGGGGCGGTCGGCGACGGGTCGATGGCGCTGGCGATCCAGAACCTGCGCAACAGCCGCGTTATGGTCTCCGGAACGACCTCGATCAACGACTACTACGACAGCCTCGTCGGCAACCTCGGCGTGGAATCGCACGAAGCGCAGTCGTTTGCCGAGAACTACGCCCTGCTGGTGCACGAGATCGAGAACTCGCGCCAGTCGGTACAGGGGGTTTCGCTCGATGAAGAAATGGCCAATTTGATAAAGTTCCAGCACGCCTATGATGCGGCGGCGAGAGTCATCACAACCATGGACGAGGCGCTGGATGTCGTTATCTCCAGGATGGGGGTAGTCGGACGGTAAACAGGAGTAGTCCAGAACCCTGAGTCACCACGGAGGGTACTTTGCTGATACTAACACGGAGGTTGGGCGAATCAATCACGATCGGAGACAAAATCAAAGTCTCCGTATTGGGGATTCACGGACGCCAGGTGCGCATAGGGATCGACGCACCGAACGACGTCGTCGTCCACCGCGAGGAGATCTACGTGAAGATCCAGCAGGAAAACCGCAAGGCGTCGAAATCAATCCGCGAGGACTTCGCCGGAATGGTCAGCCTGCTCAAGGACAAGATTACCGGAAAGGAACCGCCAAAGGACACGACGACGCCGATTGACTACAAGAACTCGTCGCCCCGGCGCAAACCCAACGGCGGCGCGAGCGATCGGCCCGAGCGGGAGAAATAGCGCTCCACGAAGGACGGAGAGAACGCGATGCGGATTTCCAACAAAATGATGTCGGACCGGGTGGTCTTCAACACGCAGCGGGCGCTGACCCGCTTCATGAACTTGCAGACCTCCATGTCTTCGGGGCGACGGATCAACAGGCCGTCGGATGACCCCGTCGGCACCCAGCGCGATCTGGGCTACCGGACCGAACTGGCCAAGAACGAGCAATACCGCAAGAATATCGAGCAGGGCCAGACCTGGATGCAGTCCTACGACACCATCCTCGGCGACCTCAAGGACATGGTCTCGAGCGCGAAGGAGATTGCGGTGGCCATGGCCAACGGCGTCTACGACGACGTAACCCGGGCCGGCTCGGCGGCCGAAGTGGAATCCGTATTCGAACGCCTGGTCCAGTTGAGCAACAACGAACTGGAGGGACGGTACATCTTCTCCGGCCACCGCACGACCACGCCGGCCCTTGTCGCGGGCTCGCGCGGCGTCGTGTACCGCGGCGACACCGGTTTGATCGACTACCAGATCGAATCATCGTCGCGGGTAACCGTTAACCTGATCGGCTCGGAGGTCTTCCTCAAGCAGCTGCGGCCCGTCGGGGCCGAGGCGGACCTTGACCTCGGGGTGAGCGGCACGACCCTCCTGGACAACCTGCACAACGGGGCCGGAATCGATCAGACGGTCGGCACGTTTCGCATTGTCGATCTGAACCTTGGGATCAACTCGACTATCGACGTAACCGGTGCGACGACGCTCAATGACGTTATCGCGGCGATCAACACGCAGTTGGCCGCCGATGGTATCACCAACCTGGTCGCCAGACTCGGTCCGGAGGGAAACAACCTCCAACTGGATACGACCGCCAACGGGCTGATCTCCACCAATACCGCCCTCAGCCGACTCAACAACGGCAACGGTATCGACCAGGTGCCGGGACAGATCCGGGTGACCAACGGGGTGGGAGTCAACGAGATAGTCGACCTCTCCGATGCCGCGACCGTCGGCGATGTCATAACCCGGTTCAACGCTCACATGACGGCCACCGGGCATCCGGATGTCACGATGGCACTCAATGCCGCCGGGACGGGCCTCCAAATCAATGATGCCACCGTACCACCGCTCGGACTCCGAATCGAGGATATTTCCGGCGACCAGATGACAGCGATCGGGCTGGGCCTTGTCGGCCAGGTCAACCCGCAACTGGTGGGCAGCGACCTGTCTCCCATCGTCGGGTTCCGCATCGAAGAAACAACCGGCACCACCGCCGACGACCTCGGTCTGCGCGCGGAGATCACCGGGGACTTCGGCGGTGCCGACCTTGACCCGATGCTGCTTCTAACCAGCGAAGTGGCCGGCCTGAACCACGGCCTCGGTATGGCCCGCGGGCGGATCGTCATACACCAGGGAGACACCTCCCGGACCGTGAACCTCACCGATCCGTCGATCGTCACGGTCCAGGATCTGCTGGATGCGTTCAACGGCTCGGGGCTGAACATCACGGCCTCAATCAACGCCGACGGCCGGGGCATACAGATCGCCAACAACGACCCGACCCGGTCGCTGATTGTGAAAGATGAGCCGAACCAGCGCACGGCCAAGGACCTCGGGATCTGGGGTTCGACCGACATGATGGGTTCGATGATGCTCCTGACCGACGCCCTGCGCGAGGATGATCAGGAGGGAACGGGACTGCTGCTGCAGAACATGGATGAC
>JBGSIV010000206.1:0-26704 GCA_041742355.1 Candidatus Zixiibacteriota bacterium | reverse complement strand
CGCTCCGATGTGCGACCCCGGCCGCGCGGCGTCCGCTCACGGGCCGCATCCCGCGGACCACGACGGGAATCTCCTTCGCTTGGCCGACGGTCACGTCGCTCCGGCGCACGATCCCGATGATGCATCGGGCTCTCGGTTACGATGCGCGAGGCGCGCGCTGTCTTAAATTCGAATGATTCACCGATAATGGCGGCGCCGACAATGTCACCCCAGGCATTCAACATGGCCCGGCCCCGGTCAAAAAGCCAGTCGACGACCACCAGCAGCCCGATGACGCCGTACGCTTCAACCGGAAACTGCAACGTGGCAAAGAGCACGGTCAGGGAAAACAGCGCCATGCCGGGCGCGCCGGCAGTCCCCAGCGACAGCAGAACCGACACCAGCGCAATTGCAATCACCTGAAAGATCGAAAGCGACAGGCCGAACATCTGCGCGGTGAAAATCGCGGCGATCACGAGGTAGATGGCCGTGCCGTTGGCGTTCATCGAGACCCCCAGCGGCAACACGAGCGCCCCGGCGCGGGCATCGACATGGCTGTCGTCGACCACATTGCGGAATGTCACGGGCAGCGCGGCCGCGGATGACGCCGTACCGAAAGCCGTCATGAGCGCGGGCATCGTCTTACCGCCGTACTCCACCGGACTGCGGTGGCCGAGAAAACGGAGCATGAGGGGAAGCACCACGAGACCGTGGAGCAGAATCGCCAGCAGGAACGTGATTGTCAGCCACAGGAGGTTGCCGCCGACGCTGGAGATGGCCTCGGGATTGCGCGCTACCGCGCTGCCGACCAGTACGAACAGGCCGATCGGGGCGGCGTAGAGGACGTAGGTCGCGATGTGCAGAGTGATGTCGGCGATCGCCTTGAAGAAGTCAACCACGACTTTGGCGCGCGCGCCCATGGCGCAGATGACCGCGCCAAAGACGAGCGAAAGCACCACCAGGCCAAGGTACTGGCCCGATCCGAGCGAACTGATCAGATTCTCGGGAATGAAGGCGCCGAACATGTCGGTGACGCTGGTGGCGCGAGCCCGGGCGACCATGTCGGGGATGAAGGCGCCATCCGGGGCGGTCGAACCGCCGGGATTGAATAAGAGCACCAGCACGGTGCCGATGACCACGGCGATGGCGGTGGTCGCTACGAAATACAGGACGGTCGAGACCGCTGCGCGGCCCAGTTTGGACGCATGGCCCAGGCCGGCGATGCCGGCGATGATGACGGCCGGAATCAACGGCAGCAGGAGAATCTGCAGGGCGTTGACAAAGAGGCGGCCGACCACTCCGAACAGGAGCATAGCGTCGGGGATCACGGCGCCGGCCACGGCGCCCAACACCACCCCGGCGGCCATGCCGATAAGGATGTTGCGATTGGTTTGTGGACTCATTGGTTCCTTTTGTTCTTCTGCGTTTGCTGCGCCCCGATTGCGCTTGATTGCGGCATGGTGGTGATTACCGACGATGGGAAGCTGCTCCCCCCGCGCAGGTCGATCGCGGCCAATCTGCATCGACGATCCCTGCCGGGGCCGGGGCAAGCCGATCACGGCTTTGCTATGGCAAACCTATTTCCAACTGCATATATCCTACCATTATAGTAAGTGCACTGGCCAAGGGCAAACGTTTTTTCACGCCCCCATACCATAACCCTTTGCCCGTACAAGACATAGAAAACGGGCGGCCAACTTGCGGCCGCCCGTCCACACACCCTAGAATACCTGTCCCAATCAGTGGAAGAGAATCTCAACCAGTGTCACCAGATCGCGGACTGTCGCCGATCCGGTGTTGTTGACGTCCGCTGACTCCGCAGAAACATGGGATGCTCCGTCCCTGAAGAAATAGGCCACCAGCAATGTCAGATCGGACACGTTGATAGCGCCGTCCGCGTTGACATCGCCCAGCCGGTAGCCGATAAGCGAAATGGCGCCTGTTCCCCCTTGAGGACAGCCCTGAGCGGCCAGCCACGAGACCGAACAGCCGACGGTGTCCGTGCCCCAGGAAGGGAAGAGCGGCGCAATGAGCCCCCATGCGTCGAAATTGACCGCAAGTACATCACCTGAGAATCCTTGCGGCGGCGGCACGATGCTCCAGGACTGCCCGGCGATAGTGCCGTTGATTCGAACTGTCGCCGGATCGATTTCACCCGGCGCACAGCCCACCATATTACCGATATACAGGACCGCCGGAATCGGCACGACACTGTCGATCTGTGCCACCGAGTACGTATCAGGCGTGATCTGCACGCGGACCGGCCCGGCCGCCGATCTGATCACCACCGGAATCGCCACTTGGCCGTCATACGACGCTTCGGCGTGGACCAGATTGGCGTTCCCCGCGTAGGTGAGTACCCTGCCCGACGAAAATGACGCCAGCGTATCGGAATTCGGGAACGGCGGCGTGATCAGCACTATGGTCGAGTCCCTGAGAACACCGGCGCCGGCCTCACTGGAAGCGAGTCGGGAGTCAAAGGCGACATCGACCGAGTCATCGAACTTCAAATACAATGCCCGCACCGAACGGGGCCATGCGAACGAGACCGTCCCCGCAGCCCTATTCTGTTCGACAATCAGCGTGTCATTCGTGGCCGGCAGCCGCGGATACGGCAGGGCATCGCCAATCACAATCCGCATCAGGTAGGTCAGGTCGTCGAGCGTGAGCGGAACGTCGTCCGCGTTCAAATCGGTGGCGGCAATCTGTTCCGGCGGATTGTTATCGAATACTTCAATCCCGAAGAAGAAGTAGTGAAGGAAAAGCACCCAGTCCGCGATCTCGTACGCGGTGCCGTTATAGTTGACATCCCCTCGACTATCCAGCGAATCGGCCGAGACAATGTCGATCAGACCGTGGCCGTAGTCGATCGAGCGGATGATGGTCGGCGAGGGGAGGCAGGACGATGGCGAACCGGTGACGGTCGGAAAGGCCGATTCGGCCGTAATCTCCACACCGCTGTGATCGAACACCCGGCGCGAGATATACACCGAGTCGCCGTTCTTCGACGCCCACTCGTTGTCGGTGCAGCCGTACCAGGCCCATTCGATCGGGTACGCAGAGAGGATCGAGGCGGGATCGCTGTTCGCGACAACGGTCAGGCGTGCGACTTCCCCTTCGGAGATAGCCCAGCACAGTGGAAAGCCGGGGGTGAGGTAATCGGCCAGGGCGGTGATGTGTATGGTGGGCTTTTCGCATGGCCCGCCGTTGCAGTCATTGGTGCCGCCGTGGCGCCAGGCGAAGAGCTCCCATCCGCAGTCGGTGAGAATTTGGCCTTGCTCGACCGAGAGGACGGTTATCGCGGAGGAGTCGTACTGCAGAAAGAGGTTGAAGCCGCCGGTCTCAAACCCGGGAGAGATACTGTCGATCACGACCCGCACGATGCCGGTGTCGCCCGGTTGAAGATACGGCGGGGGAGCGATACGAACCGAGACGTCGGGGGGCGGATTAGGGTGCACCGAGTCATCGGCGATCAAATACACGCCGCCGTGGTAGAAATCAAGCCACCGCACCACGCTGCCTGCCGGAGCAGTGAGACATGAGGACGGCGTCCCGGTATAGCTCGGAAACGGGGCGTCGGCGGTGATATATTGGCCATGCTCGATTACCCGGCCCGACACGACCAGGGTGTCGCCGGCTGTCGTGGAAAACACATTGTCACCGCAGTCCGCCCAGTAGAACCGGATGGGCAGGTAAGTCTCCTCAAGCGATGCGTCTGCGGAGATTGCGAACGTCAGAACGGCCAGGCCGCCGGACGAATCAAGTGGACAGGACGGATGGATGTCCCCGTTATTGGTTTCGGCCAGAGCGACAAGGCGAAGGCGACCGTTCAGTTCGCCGGGAGGAACGGTCGAGTCGATTGATGAACGGTAGGTGAAGTACTCCCATTCGCAGTCGATAAGCAAGTCGCCCGGGGCGATACTCACAAGCTGGGAGTGGGCGGCATCGAAGGCGAGCAGCAGGTCAAAACCGGCGAACGAGAATGAGTCGCCAAAGTACCAGTACTCCACCGGCAGCTCAACGGCGCTGCCGGGAATAACACTGTCGGCCGTCCCAATGTAGACGGCAGATGGCTGGGTCTGGCTCCAGATCGGGCCGGGGAGCAACGGGAGCGCCCCGAGCAGAAAAATCAGCGCCCACCCGATCCGGGGCGTCCGGAGTTCATCACGATGCACTGTCGCACCTCCCTATAGGTTGAGTTTCGGCAACACGCACATGGGTGATTAGCTCTGGCGCGATAGGCTCTCCATATTCCTCAATTCAGTTGTTCCGGTGTCATCGGAGCCGGTACATCCGACCGGCTCCTTGCGTTGGTACAGCAGCACAACCCCACAAATCTGCGTCATCCGCAGGGCACAGCTTCGGCGTTTTTGAACAGGTAGCTCACCAGCCCGGTGAGGTCAGCCACGGTAAGGGAGTTGTCGGCATTGACATCAGCATGCTCGAAGCACGCCGACCCCGGGCCGCCCTTGAAGAGGTGGTTCACCAGATACGTGAGATCTGAAATGGTGACCGCACCGTTCATGTTCAGATCCCCTCGCTGCTGACAACAAGGCGGCATATTGAACCGCACGACCTTCACCGGGACCTTTGTGAGGCCGTCGTACGATGCGTGGCCTTCTATGAGCTGCCCCGGCCCCGTGTAGTCAAACAAGCGCAGGCCTGCGGCAGTCGACGGTATGGTTTGGGCCAAAAAGCTGATCAGCAGAGGTGACTTGGCGCTGACTTCGTCCGGACTGCGCCCCCAGCCGGGAGCGTTGCCGTCGAGCATGTCCGTCATGATTACGCTGTCAGTGAATTGCAGCCACACAGCCCGCAGCCCATCAGGGTAAGTGATCGTCACCGTCCCGGCCGCGCCGTCCTGCACAATCACTGCTGTATCTGACGGCACCAGCACCGGCCTCGGGAACGGGAGCACTTCTCCGACTATTACGCGCGTCAGGTAAACGAGATCGTCAAGTTCAAGCGGCATGCCGTTATCATTGATGTCCGAACCGGCGATCTGGCGTGCCCGCATGCCCGAGTCGTCAAAGAGTACCGACGGTCCGTACCAGAAGTAGTTGGCGAAATAGACAGCATCAGCGATCTCGTACGCAATAGCGTTGAGATTGAAGTCGCCCCGCTCGTCAATCGAGTCGGCGCAGACAATGTCGATACCGCCCGGGACTTCAAAATCGATCGCGCGAATCGGCACCTGTCCCGGAGGAAAGCCAAGGAGGCAAGCCGAAGGCGCGCCGAAATGCGTGGGGAAGGGAGCATCGGCGGCGATATTGTAGTACCACCCGTACCAGCCCACGAAATTCAGAACGCCGTCTGAGAGGAGAACTGTATCTGAGCCGACTCCCGGCGAGGCTGAATTGTCGCTGCAGGAGTACCAGGTGAACTCAATGGGGCTGAAGTAACACTCATGTCCCGGATTGTCGGAGATCTGGAAATGAAGAACGGCGATTTCGCCGCTGGACTCAGCCAGGCAGAGAGGGTGGGCGCCGCCATTGTCAACATCCGCTTCCGCCGAAAGGGAGATCGTCCCCGGCGGGCAGGGAGTCCCGCCGCAGTCAGCATTTCCGTCCACGCTCCAACTGAACGCCTCCCAGGTGCAGCCGATTAGAACCGAACCAGCCTCGGCGTATTGGAAGGTCGCGAAAGCAGTGTCGTACTGAAAGAGCAGGTTGAAGCGGCTGATCTGGTTTACCGCCGTCGGTTCCTCTGCATCGAATTCGAGGTAAACGCTGACTTCCTGCTGGCTACCCAACGGGGTGCTGTGCGAAATCTCTATACTGAACCGGGGATTACCGGCTAGCGCGGGTCCGCCGAAGAAAGCGAGACTGACGAAGCAAAGCAGGGCAAGCCTCGAATAGCACCGGACCCGATGAATGGACACCATACCGTACTCCTCCCACTGATGGCGGTTATCGGACAAGGGCCTTAATGATCAGTCGTGAGCGAAGTACGATATGAGCTATCCGACTTGCGGTTAGTGTGAACAGGTCGTTCATGCAATAGCGCTTCGAATATAGTCATAATGGCTGCCACTGTCAATGCTTTTCTCGGGCGGCAGTGCTCAACCTATTGTGATTGTGTGAATTCACGGCGCACTGTATACTACCACCGATGGACTTCTTCGACCAGAACCATGACCAGACGCCCGAAAAGGCGGATTCGACCGACCGAAATATCCCCCTCGCCGACCGGATGCGCCCCCGCACGTTCGATGAATTTGTCGGCCAGGAGAACATCATCGGCCCGGGCAAACCTCTTCGCAAAGCAATCGAGGAAGACCGCGTCGGTTCGCTCGTCTTCTGGGGGCCTCCCGGTACCGGCAAGACGACTCTTGCCGCGCTCATCGCCCGCTCCACCAAAGGCCAATTCGTGCCGTTCTCGGCTGTCACGTCCTCGATCAAAGATGTGAAGGAGGTCCTCGCCAAAGCCGGTGGGTACTACCGCATGTCCGGCCACCGGACCTACGTCTTTATCGATGAAATCCACCGTTTCAATAAAGCCCAGCAGGATGCTTTCCTCCCCTATGTCGAAAAGGGGGATATCGTCCTGATTGGCGCGACCACCGAGAATCCGTCGTTTGAGGTCAACTCGGCGCTCCTTTCCCGAATGCGGGTCTACACGCTGGACCGGATCACCTCCGACGGCATCAAGGCGCTGGTGCGGCGGGCGCTGGAGGACAACGAGCGGGGGCTCGGAGAGGTGCGCCTGACGATCGACGATGCGGGGCTGGATTTCCTTGCGGCCGCCGCCGATGGCGACGCACGCCGGGCGCTCTCCCTGGTCGAAGCGGCCGCGACCTTCGTCGGCCCGGGCGGCGCCCTCACTTCCGACATCCTCCATGAGATTCACCAGAAGGGGGCGCTCCTCTATGACAAGGCGGGGGAGGAGCACTACAACATCATCTCCGCCCTGCACAAATCTCTCCGCGGCGGCGATCCCGATGCCTCCCTCTACTGGCTGGCCCGCATGCTCGACTCCGGCGAGGATCCGCTCTACGTGGTCCGTCGCCTCATTCGCTTCGCCACCGAGGATATCGGCCTGGCCGACCCTTACGCTCTGACCCTCGCCCTCAACGCCCGCGACACGTACCACTTCCTCGGCTCCCCCGAAGGCGAGCTCGGAATCGCCATGCTCGTGATATACATGGCCAGCGCCCCCAAGTCCAACGCCGCCTATATCGCGTTCGACCGGGCGAAGAAAGACGCGTCCGAAAAGGGCTCGCTGCCGGTCCCGCTGCACATTCGCAACGCCCCCACTCGACTCATGAAAGACCTCGGCTACGGCAAGGGCTACCAGTACGCCCATGACTTCGAAAATGCCCTGACCGACCAGGAGCACTTTCCCGATGAACTGGCCGGCACCCGCTACTACGAGCCCTCCGGAGCAGGTCGCGAGGCCAAGATCCGGGAGTACCTCGACAAATACCGCGCCTTTCGCGAAAAAAGCCCGCGGAAGCCGAAAAAGGAATAAACCAACTCGGACGGTATTCGTCTTTATACTTAGCGACTACCCCCAAACCCGCCTCGCGGGTTGCCGCCAAGCGACACTCCAGCAGCCCCAACGGAGGATGCCGTGCGTACAATCGTTATCGCCTTGCTTCTGAGCGGCCTCGTCATGGCCCTGACATCGGCCGCAAATGCCGACAGCAACCTTCCCCCGCCCCCCAATATCCGCATCACTACCATCCCCCAACTCAACAACGAGGAGCAGGTCTTTATCTGCCCGACCGACTCCCTTGTTGTGATCGCCAACTGGCGGGATTTCCGGCTTGGCTTCCGCCAGGTCGGCATCGGGCGATCCACCGACGGCGGCTATACCTGGACCGATTCGCTCATCCCCTGGACCAACCAGTACTTTAAGGAGCAGTCGCAGCAGTCTGATCCGACCATGACGGTGGATCGCCTCGGCCGGTTTTACATGTCGGTCCTCGACTACATTCCGGGGCAGGATATCAACGGCTCCATCATCGGATTCTACCGATCCGACGACAAGGGCGTCTCGTGGCTGGGCCCCTTTGCCCACGCCCCGTTGGGGACGTTTTTCGAGGACAAGCAGTTCATCACGGTCGACCGCACCGGCGGACCATACGACGGCACCCTGTACTGCGCCTGGGCGCGATTTGACAACCCCAACCGGATCATGTTTGTCCGCTCCATCGACGGCGCGGAGACTTTCGACGACACCCTCATCATCGGCCCTGTCCAGACCTCTACCGGCTGCGGTACCGCGCAGATCGATGCGGGCCAGTTTGCCAATCCGGTGGTAGCGTCGGACGGCAGCGTCCATGTCTTCTGGCAGGGATTTGCCCTCGATTCCGGAGCCCAATGCACCGGGGTGACATCGCTCAAGCAGCGATTCTCAACCGACGGAGGGCAGACCTTCGCGTCGGAACGCATCGTGACGCCCGTGTCGGGCTGGACCCAGGCCGACGGCGGCATCGCGACGTACTCGCAGCCGGCTTCGGATGCCGACATCACCGGCGGGCCGTTCGACGGCCACGTGTATATCGCGTTTACCAACATCGGCCCGGAGGATGGCGCGGGCAATTCCGATGTCGATGTGGTCCGTTCGATCGACAACGGCTTAACCTGGTCGGGGCGGCTGCAGATCAATGATGACGTCAACAGCGACCTCACCGACAACTTCCACCCCTGGCTGATTGTCAACGACGAGGGTATGGTGATTGTCATATTCTATGACCAACGATACGACGCCGGCCACTTTCTCTTCGATCTAATAGCCGCGTACAGCTTCGACGGCGGGGAGACGTTCACGGCGAACCATCGCATCTCCGCCGTTTCGTCATCACCGGCTGCGCTGAAAATGGCTGATGGCCAGGCTCCCTGGACTTACGACGAAAACGGCTTTCAGCGTCCCCTGGCATCACCCACGGCCGGCCTGATCGGCGAGTATATCGGGGTGACGGCCTTTCACGACAAGATCAATGCTGTCTGGACCGACTCCCGCGACGGCAACTCCGAGGTCTACACGGCCAACTGGTACTTGCCCCTGCTCGAACCGAGGCTGCAGGTTCCAGTGGATGGGATGATTGCCAACGACGTGACCTTCTCCTGGGCGACCTCCTGGAAACACAACGAGGACCGTTACCGCCTTGAGGTGAGCCCGACCGCCGACTTCAGCGCGGGAGTCATTACCCAGATCACCGATACCAACCTCTCTGCCGGTCCGGGCCCCATCGCCGACGGCGTCTGGTACTGGCGGGTCAAGACACTTACGGTAGCCGGTGATGACTCCTCGGCCTACTCGGCGGTGCAGGCATTCACCATCGACCGCGTGCCGCCGTCAATGCCGCAATTGCTGCTGCCCGAGCACGAGAAAATCACCAACGACGCCACCCCGCTGTTTGTGTGGGATGACGACCCGGCCGAACCGCTCCTGGACTACACGCTGTCGGTGTCGACCGATCCCCTCTTCCCCGCAGGATCAGCGACGCGTGCGTACACGGTGACGAACCAGTGGTCGCTTGATCCGGGCGAGCCGCTGCCGAGCGGGACGCCGGTTTACTGGAAAGTCCGCGCGGCCGATCCCGCGGGCAACACCTCGGAATCACCGGTGCGTACGCTGACCTACCTGCCCTACGTGTGCGGGGATGTCGACGGCTCGGGAGGGATCAGCGTGTCGGACCTCACCTTCCTGGTTAACTTCCTGTTTCGAAGTGGAACGCCGCCACCGGTTGCGGTCGCAGCCGATGTCAACAACGATGGGATCCTGAACATCTCCGACCTCACCTTCCTTGTAAACTATCTCTTCCGGGGCGGGCCGCCCCCTGCCTGCTGATGTCGACGCAGCGCCGGCTGGATTTTCGCGCAGTACCCGGTATCGGGTACTGCGCGAAAATCCTACAATAGCCGTCTATTGCCGCGAATAATCTGCGATAACGCATCCCCAACATAGGCCGGGTTGTCGATATCTCCCATATCGCAGGGCGTTATCTGCATTGATGGCCGGTGAAGGTGCGGGGCGAATGAGCTCTCCCCCAGAAACCGTCCGGTCAACCGACGCCCGAGGATCAGGTGACGAGTCACCTGCACGAAAGGGGAGCCATGAGAAGGTCAGCAGTTGTCCGCAGAGCTGTTCTGTCATGTCCGGCCGCCGCTTCCCGGCGCGCGGCTGGTGGCCCGGCATACCGTGTCGGACGGTCCGGGTATGGGCAGCTCGACCGATCGGACGACCAGAGCTTCCGGCCATTGTCCTCTCCGGAGTGCAGGGATAATCGCAACAATCGGACGGCGGCGGGCTCCATCGAGGTGGACTCCATCGAATTCGTTCGCCTGCAGGAAGACGCAAGTATCGGCGGCGATCCGGGCGGCTATATGGGCGCGATCATGCGCAGTAGCACCACGCCAATCCATAGCGGCAACAAGGGCCGTGGCGCGGACACCAGACGGACGCTCGCCGACGATTACTCAGCGGCCGGGACCGGCGTGAACGACGAGGACGGCTCGGACACTGCCGGCGGCTTCACGAATGACACCGCGCACCTGGAAACGATGTACGACACTGTCGCTCCGCGGGTAGCGCTGGGTTTGGACATACTATAGTGGGAGATGGAGAACGGGATGCTGACGGCGTGACGAATGGTCGCGTATACGCATCCTCAGTCCTGAGTTACTGGAACGGGAAGACCGGAGGGGCCGGGTTACTGAGTTCCTTCCCGCACGGTACAAACGCCAAAGCGGGGATACAATGCAGATTCGCCTGAAACTGACCCAGAAAATCATGCTGACGACATCGCTCGTGCTGGCCCTCGCCATCGCTACGATCGCGATTATCAGCACCGCCCAGTCGAGCCGCTTCCTTGAAGAGGCCGCCCGGGCTGACCTCGAGCACCTCACCCGGAGCGCCGCCAATCTGTGCCAGGTCAACGCCGAACAGGCCCAGAAGAAAGTGGTCAGCGACCTGGCCACTGCCCGGCAGCTCTTCAATCAGACCGGCGGCAGCCAGGTCGAAATCAAGCTCGGCCAGATGGTTCTCACCGGCAACGGCGAGAACTACGTCATCAACGACGACACCAGATTCGTGGATGAGATCACCCGGCTGACCGGCTCGGCCTGCACCATCTTCCAGAAGGAAGGGGACAAGGCCCGCCGCGTCGCCACCAGTGTCACCAAGACCGACGGTACGCGGGCCGTGGGCACCTTTATCTCGGACGAAGTCTACGACGCCGTCTTCCGCAACGGCCGGACATTCTACGGCCGGGCATGGGTGGTCAATCGCTGGATGGTGACCGCTTACGAGCCGATCAAGGACGCTTCCGGCCAAATCGTCGGCAGCTTCTTCGTCGGCGTGGACGAACGCTCCAAGCTCCTCCGCGACGCGATTCTGAGCCAGCAGATCGGGAAGACCGGCTACATCTATACCATGGACGGCGAGGGTGTGCTGCAGATCCACCCCAAGCTCGAAGGGGAATCCATCGCCCAGCATGACTTCTGCAAGGAGATGCTCGCCACTGCCCCGAAACTGGGCGACGGCGAGATAGCCTATGTCGAGTACGAGTGGGATCGCAACGGGGAGCAGGCCCCGAAGATCGTGGCCTACGCGTACCTCAAGGAGTGGAACTGGATCATCGGCGCCGGCAGTTACCTTGACGAGTTCACCGAGAATGCGACCAATATCCGCAACAGCATCACCTGGATCGGCCTCTTCATGCTGGCTGTCGCGATTGCCCTGTCTTACATCATGGCCCGCTCGATCGTGCGCCCGGTGAAGAAGCTGGTCGACGTGGCCGAAGCGGTGGCTCTCGGTGACGTCACCGCCACGGTTGATGTCAGGTCGAAGGATGAAGTCGGCCAGCTGGCCGAATCTTTCCGGCGCATGATCACCTACCTGCAGGACATGGCCAAGGCTGCCGGCCGCATCGCCGAGAACGACCTGACCGCCCAGGTGCAGCCGCGCTCGGAAAAGGACATGCTGGGGAACGCCTTCAAGACCATGATCCACAATCTGACCGGCGTAATCCGTCAGCTTGCCGACAACGCCCGGGAGCTGGTCAGCGCCGCGACCGAAATCTCGACTTCGGCTGAGCAGATGTCCCGCGGTTCCAAGGACCAGGCTCAGCAGATCGAGCAGATCTCGACCGCCATCGAAGAGATGAGTGCGACCATTCTTGAGACCTCAAAGAACGGCGGCACCGCTTCGGAGGCCGCCTCGAATGCCTCCAAGACAGCAGCCACCGGCGGCACGGTTGTCAGTGAAACGATTCAGGGCATGCAGAAGATCGCCGAGGTGGTCCGCCAGTCGGCCGACTCCATCTCGAAACTGGCCCGGAGCGCCGACCAGATCGGGGAGATCACCAAGGTGATCGACGACATCGCCGACCAGACCAACCTGCTGGCCTTAAACGCGGCGATTGAAGCCGCCCGCGCCGGCGAACAGGGCAGAGGTTTCGCCGTCGTCGCCGACGAGGTTCGGAAACTGGCCGAACGGTCCGGCAAAGCCACGGGCGAAATCACCGACATGGTGAAGGGCATCCAGGCGGAGACTATCGACGCCGTCAAGTCCATGGAATCGGGCATTCAGCAGGTCGACCTCGGTCGCCAGCTGGCCGACCGGGCGGGCAACTCGCTCTCCGAAATCGTCACCGTCTCGCAGCGAGTGATGGACATGATCGGCCAGGTGGCTGCCGCCGCCGAAGAGCAATCGGCCGCTGCCGAGCAGATTTCCAAGAACGTCGACCACATCTCGACCGTGACGCGGGAGACCTCTCAAGGAGCCGAACAATCGGCTGCCGCCGCGGAGGAACTCAACCGTCAGGCCGAGGGGCTTCAGAACATGGTGGCGCGGTTCAAACTGCGCCAGGAGCAGACGGTCGGCGCCTGATCCCGGGTTTCCGACAAACGATAAAAAAGGCGCCGGTTATCCGGCGCCTTTTTCAGTTTAACCTGAGCGTCCCTTTACATCAGGACCGCCAGCTTCCCGATCTGCGTCCGGCCATCGGGCGTCTCGACCACCCAGTAGTACAATCCCGACACGATCATCTGGTAGTTGCGGCTGATCATGTCCCACTCGTGGTACGGGGCGTTGGGATCGGCGGGATCCATGTCGTGCTCCATTTCCCGCACCAGATCGCCGTCGAGCGAGAACACCCGGATGGTGCAGGTGGGCGGCAGGTTCGCGAAGGTAATCTTGCGGACGCGGTCACGGGAACGATCATCCTGGCCGCGGCCCTCAAGCCCTGCGACGCGGTAGTAGGCGTCGTGACGGTAGGGATTGGGATACACGTAGATATTTGTCAGGGAGTCGGCCTTCTCATCCCAGGCGTTGTTGGGGTACGCGCTCCTGGAATTGATGGTGCGGGAGGATTCCAGCGGCGCCATTCCCGCCTGCGGCGAGCCATGATCAAACGCGGTGACCGCGATATAGTAGGGCACCGCCGCCAGGAGCCCGGTGATCTCGACCTCGTACTCGTAGTACTTCAACCGCCCCTCCTCGGTCAGATCTTCCGGCAGCGGCTCCAGGATCGACGCCGGCGGCTCCTGATCGGGGTATATCTTCCGGATGGTCGTCGAAACGCCGAACTCGGACCGGTTGTAGTCGTGCGCGGAGAAGTAGAAGACGGAATCCGGAAAGAGCGGGTGGAAATACGGGTGGGTTGCGGAAAAGCGCAACGGGTCAAACGTGCTGTCGCCGCAGGGATCGGCCGGGTCGCCGTAGAGGCAGCGCACCTCTTCCAGCGTCAGCGGATTGCCCATCCGTACGAATCCGTCTTCTTTGCCGACGCGATCGGTGTACACCCATTTCTCGAAGTTCTTGCGGTCGTACTGCGCGTAGAGCGAGAAGCTCTCGTCGCGGTTGTCGCGCGCGAGGTACACCCGGTACCCCTCGAAATCCAGATCGCCTGAGAAGATGTCCCGCGCGGTCTCAGAGCGGACTCCATTAAAACGAACGCGAAGCCCGTTGCGGCTCGGGTGGAGCCAGAGGTCGGGCGGCGGCGGCGGCGCGGCGGCGCGGAAATCAGGCACGCCGTCCCCTTCGTAGTACGAGGTATCGGCGACCGTCGGCACCCACTCGCCGTCGACGAGCGCGGAATCGAAGACGCACACGCGGAATTTGCCCAGGTAGCCGTCGTCATTTGTGTCGAACCCCGGGATGTCATACACCCGCGAGGCGGTTATGGAATTGCGGATGATCTCCGAGAAATCGCAGTTGGCGAGGTACTGGTCGGGGTTGTAGTTGCCGCTGAGGTTGTACGAGAAGTTGGAGGGGTCGATGTGAAAGTCCTCGCCCGCGACGAACGCGATGGCGAAATCGATCACCGCCCCGGGATTCAGGTCGCGCGGCCCGATCGTCAGCAACTGGTTAACGTCCGCACCCATCGACATTTGCCTCGGCACCCGCGTGCCCGGAAACATCCAGGTCTGGTCGCCCCGGCGGATGTTCAGCGTGTACATCTGGTCGTAGTCGATCTCGCCGTTGCTCATCAGGTAGTACTTGTTGCGGTCGCCGTACGGCGTGCCCGGGCCGTTGCCGAGGTCGCGGTACCGGTCGCGGCGCTGCGGGCCGAAATCATAGGCCTGGTTGTAGTTGTACACCCACCAGTTGTACGACAGCGTGTAGTTGGGATCCGTCATCTCCGGCCCGAGCATGCGGATACCTCCGATATGGGGGACCTGGAGCTCGCCGTTCTTGAAATCGCCGTCGTTGTCGATGGTCCAGGCCAGCCCGATTGTGTCCAGCGATTCACACTGTTCGAACGGCGACTGCGCGTCCCAGAGAAACCCGGAGAGATCGTCCCTGCCGCCGGTCGGCGGCTTGCCCGTCAGGGGCTGCACCGAAGTGATGTCGGTCCCCGAAATATGGACATCCCCATCCCAGTACATCCCCACCCACGCATCCGAAATCTTCTTCTTGCCGATGTTGGTGATGCGGTAGGTTACGATGATGAAGTCATCGGTGTGGCCGTACGACCAGGCGTATGATCGCTGCTCGACTTTCAGGCCCATCGGCTTGTGCGGGCGGTAGGCGACCGGATCGAAGGAGCCGAAGCCGACATTCGTGAAGGTGTCGGCGAATACGGCCACGTAATCCTGCTCGGATCGGGCCAGTTCGTAATCGGCGGACGTGTAATCCAGGCCCGAGTATTTGATCAGCGGCGTGGTCGGATGAAACTCGCGTGACTGTCCCGTCATCGCGATGGTCGCGTACTCCGTACCCGCCGAGACCAGCGTATCAAGGCCGATGATGCCGCCGACCCAGAGCCCTCCCTCATACAGGTAGACTGACTTGCTCCCTTTCGGATACTCCCCCTTGGGCGCCGGACGGCCGGTGAAGCAGTCGGTGCGCGATCCTTTGCCGCGACCGATGCCGACCCGGGCGTAGTTGTTCACACCGACCACCAATTGACCGACATCATGCACCCCCAGGCAGTAGGGCGGCGTCAGCGCCGCGGCCATTTCTGGGGCGTCGCGGTCGACTGGGTCTCGTTGGGCGGCGGTTGGAGCGACGAGAAGGATGGCGAGGGTGACGGCCAGAACCAGGGCTCCGGCGATTCGAAGCGCTACGTGCATAGTTGCAAAACCGTCCTCAGCAAATGGTCCATCAACGGTGCCAAAATCAAAAGTACGCCAAGATAGGGGCAAAGTTGCGTTTGCACAAGCACATTCCCCAGACAATCACCCGCGCAGTCCTTGTCGGTACCTGCGGTGCTCCCGGTCGCGCCCAATCGCGGAGCAATGCAGTCCTGATCGGCCAACATAAGCCTTGACGGTCGTTCGACCGGTCTCTTTATTCCTGTGCCCGATGCGGCAACTATGCACCTGAGAAGCAGATATATATCGACACCGGCGCTCTTTCTGGTGCTGAGCGCGATCCTCCTGACCGCGTTCTTCACCCTGTGGCGCTTCATCTTCATGATCGCCGCCGGGGCATCGCTCGACACTATCCCGCTCGGCACCCTGCTGCAATCGTATGTCATCGGCGCCCGCTTTGACTTTCGCGTCGCCTGCGGCATCACCCTGATCCTGTTTGTGCCGGCGCTTTTCCCCCGCCTGGACATTGGCCGCAATCGGATCACCCGGACAGTTCTTGTCACCGTGCTCGGCGTTGTCGCTGCGGGGATCTTTTTCCTTCACCTGGTCGATATCGAATTCTTCCGCTTTTTCAACAGCCGCCTCAACGGCTCCGCCCTCCTGTGGACCGACTCCCCCGGCGACATGACCACCATGGTCTGGGAGACTTACCCGGTCGTGCGCTGGATAATCCTCTGGGCGGCGGTGACCCTGCTGTTCGTGCTGGCGGTGCGGTGGCTGGTGCGGCAGGTGTTCGGGACAAACAAACCGTCGCCGACCTGGGTCAACCTGCTCTGGGCGCCGGTGGTCCTCCTGATTCTCGTCATGGGGAGCGTCGGGCGCATCTACGAGGTCGCCCCGATGCGCTGGGGGCTGGCCTACTTTTCCGCGTACGATTTCGCCAACCAGCTCGCTCTCAACCCGGCCGAGCAGTTCCTCCGCGACATCCTCTACGACGCCGAGAAGCGCGAACCGGTCGAACGGCTGGTCGAGAGTATGCGAGACCCCGAAGCTGTCGCGATCACCTGCGATTTGCTCGGCGCCGAACTCCCCCGGGAAGCAAACCAGCGGATCGTCCGGCCGGTGCGCTTCGACCCGCCGAATGACACGCCGCCCAATGTCATTATCATCATTATGGAATCATTCTCGGCCAGCAAGATTGGCGCCCTCACCAGCGAGTACCCGTACGAGCTCAGCCCGTACTTCGATTCCATCTCACAGCACGGAGTGCTTTTTACCAATTTCTACTCATCGGGTACCCACACCTACTCGGGGTTGTTCACCACCCTCTACGGCGTGCCGCACCTCTTCGGCAAGATCATCATGAAGCAGGTCGGCGGCTACGGCTCCTTCCACGGTCTGCCGACTATCCTGCGCGACTACGGCTACCGCACCATCTTTTGCACCACCCAGGACCCGCATTTCGACAACATGCAGGGGTTCCTCCGCGCCCACGGCGTCATGGATGTCTACGGCATCTTCGACTACGACCGCTCGATGGAATACAGCTGGCTGGGCGTACCCGACCATGTCATGTTCGACTCCGCCTACAACCACCTGCGGCTCCATGCCGGTGCGGGGGAGCGGTTCTGTGCGACCCTTCTCACCGGATCGAACCACGGGCCGTGGAAATACCCCGATGTCCCGTTCGACCGCGTGCCGCAGTCGGATCCGATCGCCGATGAGCTCAATTCCTTCAAGTACGCCGACTGGGCTCTCGGACGATTCCTCACCCTGGTTGACGACGACCCCGCTTTTGCCAACACGGTGATTTTCGTGACCGCCGACAACGGGTACAAGTGGGATCCGGCCACCGACCTCGACCTGTCGATCCTGCACATCCCGCTCTTCGTGCTCGACACCGACCGCGATCTCTATCCGGGCGTTCGCAACCCGCGCCTTGGGCACCAGTGCGATATTCTGCCGACCGTAATGGGCGCGGTCCGCCTCGACTACGACAACTACTCGTTTGGCAAGGACCTGTTCGACACGACCTCCCCGGGTATCGACCATGTCCTGGCGACCCGCCACTACGAGATCGGCTACATCGAAGACGGCCACTACACGATCACGCGCCAGAACGGCGGGAGCGATTCGTACTTCCGTGTCGCCAACAAGGCGGTCGATATCAAGGACTCTCTCCCTGAGTTGTTCGCGCTGCACAAACGCCGCGCCCTGGCTTTGTTTCAGACAGCGTACGACGAGATGTACAAGCCGCTGCCGGTGGTTTCCGAGTGACCGGCGTCGGGGTCGTGTGTTTTTGTCGCGGCCAGGGTACGCAAAGACTGGATCCCGGGTCGTAGCCCGGGATGACAGTGTCTGAGCGTCGGTTTGGGTCGGGCGTCCGGGTTGAGTCAATGTCAGGCTGCAAGCAGCCTGACCTACTGACCTGTTACCTGGCTAAGCGGCACGACCGCTGAAGGGTCGTGCCCTACGTCGTAGTCTACGTCTGGCCGGTTCATACACTTCGGAATCCCACAGCAAGCTGTGGGCGACCCGCCAATGTCAGGACCGCACGGGGTCCTGACCTACAAGAAGAGTGCTCGTATCGGGCTGCCCGCAGCAGAGCTGCGGGTTACCTGCTCTGAAACACTCTCTTCTGAAACACTCTTTTCTATACTTACCGGGACGTCTGGGCAATCTCCATCAATAGTTCAGTGAAAGTGCGCGGAATCGAGGGCGATTCTCCGACAAAAATCCAGTGAATGCAGTGAGCAATGCGGAGTTAACATTTACGACGGCGAAATGCGATTTTGCGCGAGGGTGGCGGAAGGCCTGATTGTCGTGAGGGGGGAGCAGGAGGATGATATCGCGGCCGATAAGGACATCGGCCGCGCACAAAGAGCGTCAATATCCTTCTCGACAACCGCCCTCAAGCACCATACATTTCCCCCGAAACCATGCCTCTGCGAAACGGGGAGATCGGCGTGACCGACGCATTGCGACGATACTTTCAATTCGAACGCCACGGCACCACTTTCCGCCGCGAGATCATCGGCGGCGCGACCACGTTCATGACGATGGCGTATATCATCATTGTCAATCCGAAGATTCTCGAGATCGCCGGCATTCCACTGGGGCCGTCGATGGTGGCCACGATTCTCACCGCCGTTTTCGGCACGCTCCTGATGGGTGTCTACGCCAAACGGCCGTTTGCGATTGCGCCCTATATGGGGGAGAACGCCTTTATCGCGTTCACGGTGGTGCAGGTGCTGGGTTATTCGTGGCAGTCGGCGCTCGGGGCGATCTTCATCGGCGGCGTGCTCTTCACGCTCATCACGGTACTGGGGGTGCGAACCTGGCTGGCCAATGCGATTCCGGCCAATCTCAAGATTGGTTTCGCGGTCGGGATCGGGTTGTTCCTCACGTTTATCGGCCTGAACGAAACCGGCCTGGTCGAACTCGGCGTTCCCGGCGCGCCGGTGCATGTCGGCGATTTGCGCGAGGTGTCGGTCATTCTCGCGGTCGTCTGTTTTCTCCTGATCGCGATTCTGATGCTGCGGCGCATCAACGCCGCGCTGCTCCTGGGAATTCTCGCCACGACTATTCTTGCTTTTGTCTTCGGGACGGCGAAAGCCCCCGAGTCGTGGGTGAGCCTTCCGCCGAGCCTCGGGCCGATCTTCCTGGAGCTCGATATCAGCGCGGCGTTCACGTGGGGGTTCTTTTCCGTCATTCTGACGGTGCTCGTGATGGATTTTGTCGACACGATGGGGACGCTTCTGGGCCTGTCGCTCAAGGCGGGGTTGCTCGACGAGAAGGGGAATTTGCCGGAGATGGAGAAGCCGATGTTGTGCGACGCACTGGCGACTGTTTTCGCTGCGCTGGTCGGCACGAGCACGGCCGGGGCGTATATCGAGTCGGCGACGGGGATAGCCAGCGGGGCGCGCACCGGGTTTGCGTCGGTGATCACGGCAGTGCTTTTCCTGCTGGCGCTGTTCGCCGCGCCGTTCTTGACGGCGGTGCCGCCGTCGGCGTATGGCCCCGCGCTTATTATCGTCGGCCTTTTGATGCTCTCGCCGATCACGAAGCTTGACTACGATGACTTGTCGGAGGCGATCCCGGCGTTTGTGGTGATTGCGCTGATGAGTTTCACGTACAATCTCGGGATTGGCATCACGGCGGGGTTTGTGACGTATCCGCTGATGAAGCTCTTTTCGGGGCGGGTGCGGGAGGTGCATCCGGGGATGTGGGTGTTGGCGGTGATGTCGGCGTTGTTCTTTGTGTTTTATCCGTATTGAGGGGAGGAGGACTTTCTGGAATTGCCAAGTGAGCACTTTGAAGCACTACGCCGTCGATTCCTGCCGCAGACTATGAAAGTGCTGTTCGTGGGCGAGTCCCGTCCGGCACAGGGGACGTTTTTCTATGCGGCAGACTCTACTCTGTCGAGGTACACAGCCGGCGCCTTCGAGAAGGCGTTTCGTGTTCACTTCCGCGATCATCTCGAGTTTCTAAGATACTTCATGGAGTCCGGATGTTACCTGACCGATATGTGCGTTGAGCCGGTGAACAGAGTGAAAGAGGGTAATGAGAGGCTGGCTCTATGTCGCAGGGGAATTCCCAGACTCACGGATGACTTAAGACGGTGGAATCCGGGAGCCGTAGTTACAATCAAGAAGACGCTTGGGCCGCTCGTCGATCTGGCAATAGTGGCATCAGCCGTAGAATGCAAAAACTACGTGCTGCCGTTTCCAGCTATGGGTCACCAAGGCAGGTACGAGAGGGAGCTGACAGAGACTCTCATTCGACTCGTGCGCGAAAAGATAGTATCTGCGCTATTGTAGGAAAGATAGGATCCAGAGGTTGAATCGGAGCTTAGTCATGCTTCGACTTCGCTCAGCATGACAGCGGCACGACCGCTAAAGGGTCGTGCCCTACAATTCTGACCTACCCCCCGTACCTAATCCTGTACACGCACCCCTTCGCATCATCCGATACCAAGAGCGAACCGTCGGGGAGGACTTCGACGTCCACGGGGCGGCCCCACCGGCTCCCGCCATCCTCCAGCCACCCCTCCGCGAACGGCTCGTACGACGTCGCATTGCCGCTTCCATCGAGTTTCACGAGCATGACGCGGTAACCGATTGCCTGCGACCGATTCCACGAGCCGTGCTCGGCGATGAAGATCTGATTCCGATATTCGTTTGGAAACATCGTCCCCGTATAGAACCGCATCCCCAGCGCGGCGACATGCGGCCCGAGCCTGCGCATCGGCGCCACAAACGTGTCACAGTCGACGCCGCTCCCGAATTCGGGATCGGGAATATCCCCGCCGTGGCAGTAGGGATACCCGAAATGCTGCCCGGTTTCGGTGGCGCGGTTCAACTCGTCCGGCGGCACGTTGTCGCCGAGCATGTCGCGGCCGTTGTCGGTGAACCAGAGGGCATTGGTCTGCGGATGCCAGTCAAACCCGACCGTGTTGCGAATGCCGTGCGCGTAGACCTCTAAGTCGGAGCCATCGGGGTTCATCCGCGTGATCGAGGCAAACACCGGGTCGTCGGACTTGCAGATGTTGCACGGCGCGCCGACCGGGACATACAGCTTGCCATCGGGACCGAACGCGATGAACTTCCAGCCGTGGGAGCGCTCGGTCGGGAACCGGTCGGTCACGACTGTCGGGTCGGGGGGGTTAGAGAGGTTGGCTTCGATATCGTTGAAGCGCAGGATGCGGTTGACCTCGGCCACATACAGGTCGCCCTCGCGAAAGGCCACGCCGTTGGGGGTATTCAGGTTGTCCGCGATGATGTAGACGGAATCGGCGACCTGGTCGCTGTCGGTGTCCCTGAGCGCGTATACCCGGGAGCCGCGGGTCCCGACAAAGAGCGTGCCGTTCGCTCCCTGGGTCATCGATCGCGCCCCGGGCACATCGGGCGCGTAGTACGAGATCGAGAATCCCGCCGGCATCGACACTTTGGCCAGATCCGGGTCGCTGTTGCCCGGGGTCGGGTCGGGGGAAGCGCTGTTGTCCGCTTTGGAGCAGGAAACGAGGGAGAGGGACACAAGAACGGTCAGGAAGAGGGGAATTGATTTCGGAAGCGGCCACCGGGTCATAACGTCCTCCATTTCGCGGGAATACTCCTACGCCTGAAACACGTTCCCGGGCCGTCGGTTCCGGGCGAGGGACCGCCGGCAGGTCCTTCGGGAAAATCTTGACGGCGCGGGCGAGTGCATGATACTTTACGTCTGCGCGGCCGCTTGCAGCCGGCCGGCGCCCGGTGGACATTAAACGATATCGACAAACATACACATCGAGGCTCACCGGAGCCATGGAGGTCACAGAATGCGCACATCACTTTTGACCCGATCGGCGGCCCTTCTCCTGGTGCTCGGACTGCTGGGAATCACCGCCGCCGCACAGGACGCCCCGGTTGATTCGACCAGGATCTGGAAGAAGACGCTGACTGCGGATCTTGTCGCCACCCAGACCGCGTACTCCGATTCCTGGACCGGCGGCGAGGCCGGCTCGTTTTCCTGGGTGAGCAAGGTGAACGGCCTGGCCGAGCGGAACCTCAACGACTGGTTCAACCTGCGGTCGCAGTTGAAACTCGCGTTCGGCCAGACCAACTCGCAGGACGAGGAGACGAAGAACTGGTCGAAGCCGACCAAGTCGACCGACCTGATCGACTGGGAAACGGTCGGCCGCTTTCTCCTTCAGCGATTTGTCGACCCGTACGCGGCGTTCCGGCTCGAGTCGCAGTTCTACGACGGTTCCGGAGTTGCGTTCGTCGATGGCGTCGACACCACGATCGTCACGAAGAAGCGCTACCTGTCGCCGCTGCGCCTGACCGAATCGGCCGGTATTGCCCGCCGGTTCTGGGAGCGCGACAAAGATCAGCTCACGTCGCGCCTCGGGTTCGCGTTCCGCGAGACGTTCACCAGCGTGATTATCGATGTTGAAGGCAACACGGAAACCAACACGCAGACCGACGGCGGCCTGGAATCGGTGACCGACGTCCTCTACACATTCAACGAACGGCTGCAGTACACGGGCAAGCTGACGCTGTTCCGGGCGCTGTTCTTCTCTGACAAGGACGACTTCGCCGGTACGCCGTACGAGGATGACTGGAAGGCGATCGACGCCAACTGGGAGAACATTGTCACCGCCCAGCTGACCAAGGTTATTGCCGTCAACTTCTATACGCAGATTCTGTACGACAAGCAGATTGTCGACAAGGCGCGGTTCAAGGAGACGCTCGGCATCGGCTTCCTGTTCAAGCTGATGTAGTGCGGATCGTTCGAGGATCTTACCCCGGCGGCTTGGCCCGCCGGGGTACTTTATTGCTTTTTGCTTGAATCCAAAGCCCCGCCGCTGCGTAGTTATTCCCGTGTGATGCGCCAAACCAAACCAAACAGGGGTATGCTCATGCGAATCGCTATCGCGCTCTCCGTTCTCGCGCTGGTCGTTGCGGCGGCCGCGCCGTCAGCGCAATCCGCGCTGACCGACCCGTACGACATCCTGAACAAACACTACGCCGCGATCGGCGGCATCGACAAAATCAAAGCCCAGACGACGAGCTATACCGAAGGCCGGATCGACATTGTCGGCTCCGGACTCGCCGGCCCCTTCCGGCAGTGGTCGATGCGTCCGGAGATGCAGCGCATGGAGGTCGAGCTCGGGCCGCTGGCGATCACCCAGGGAAACAACGGCGAGGTGGCCTGGACGGTCGATCAGAACGGCAAGCTGCAACTCCATAAGGACGATTTGTCCATCGGCCAGAAGAAGGCCGACAGCCTCATGGCGGAGTTTGTTCACCTCGACCCGAACAACGGCATCTTCACCCTGCGCTACGACGGTATCGACACCGCGGCCGGCAAGGACTGCTACGTCCTGACCATGTTCAACAACCTCACGCCGGATACGTCGCGGCAGTACTTCGATACCGCGACTTTCTATCAACTGAAGACCATATCGATTGCCACCGACGGCCAGACGCACACGACCATGAGCGATTTTCGCGATGTCGGCGGCGTCACAGTACCGTTTGCCCAGCGGCAGGTGTCGATGGCCGTGGGGATGGTCCAGGAGATCGTTATCGAAAAGGTCGAAGTCGGCGTTACGATCGACGCCGCACGGTTCGACCCGCCCGCCGAGGATGCCAGCGATCTCACGTTCGCCGAAGGAGGGAAGGCGGAGAACATCCCGTTTAAATTCACTGAAAATCACATCTACATACCGGTGGTGGTTAACGGGAAAGAGCGGATCTGGGTGCTTGACTCCGGCGCGGAGATGACCTGTATCGAGAAGAAGTTCGCGGAAGAACTCGGCCTGGAAATCAAGGGGGAGATCACGGGCAGGGGAGCAGGCAACACGGTCGACATCTCGTTCACGACCGTGCCGCCGCTCAGTATCGGCGACAAAATCTTCCTGCAGGAGCAGAGTGTCGCCGTGATCGACCTGTACTGGTTCTTCATGGAGCACATCGGCATTGAAGTGGCCGGGATTCTCGGCTACGACTTCCTGTCCCGGGTCGTGACCAAGGTCGACTATGCCAACGAGCTGCTGTCGTTCTACGATCCGAAGACTTTCACCTACAGCGGTTCCGGTGTTGTGCTCGATGCCCCGGTGACCCAGGGGCACAGTTTCGAGGTGCCGCTTGTTGTCGACGGCACGATGAAGGGGAACTACTTCCTTGATCTCGGCGCCGGCGGGATGTCGTTCCACTACCCGTATGCGAAAGCGAACGGTTTGATGGAACGCGGCGGCGTTGAGGCGCTCGGTTATGGCGCCGGGGGATCGTTCAAGGAGAAGACGCTGAAGATTAAGACGGTGGAAGTGGCCGGGATGACGGTCAAAGATGTGCTGTTCCGGGTGCCGGCCGGCGAGCTTCAAGGCTCCTTTGCCGAGGCCACGGTCGACGGCAACATGGGCAACACTCTCTTCCGCCACTTTGTGCTCTACCTCGACTACCTGCGGGGTCAATTGATCTGGGAGAAGGGGGGAGATTTCGACCGGGTCTTTCCGGAGGATAAATCCGGGATGCAGGTACGCTACGACCGGGATCTCGCCATGCGGGTGTCGTTCGTTGCGCCGGGGACTCCGTCGGCCGCCGCCGGATTCGAGATCGACGATATGATTCTGAAAGTAAACGGCAAGGATGCCAAAACGCTCGACGGCATCCTCGCCCTGCGCGAACTGCTCCGCGCCGATGCCGGCACCAACTATGATTTTGAAATCAAGCGCGGCGACGCCACCAAGAAGCTGCGCCTTGTCCTGCAGGATCTGTACAACTGACCGAAGCGACCGGGGCTGCCCGCGAGAATGGGCAGCCCCGGCCCGTCTACAGCCGATCCGCGCCTGTCCATCAAATCTCTTGTGCCCTTCTCCCGCAACCGGTACCTTCAGCAGACCATGACACAAAGCCGTCCGACATTTACCATGATCGCCAAGACGCTCTCCGGGCTCGAGGGTGTGCTGGCCGATGAACTGCGCGCGCTCGGCGCGACCTCTGTCGCGGAAATCAACCGCGCCGTCCAGTTTGAGGGTGACCAGGCCCTGCTCTACGCGGTCAACCTGCACAGCCGCCTCGCCGGCCGCGTGCTCATGCCGATCCACAGTTTCACCGCCCGCGACCGCGACCACCTCTACCGCGGCGTGGGCAAAGTCGAGTGGTCACGGTACCTCGATCCCGACATGACGATCGCGGTCGATGTCGTGCTGGCAAACTCCCCGTTCGACAACTCGATGTATGTCGCGCAGCGGACGAAGGACGCGGTGGTGGATCAACTGCGTACGAAGTCCGGCCGGCGGCCGAATGTCGACAGCAAGAATCCCGACCTGCGTATCAATGTGCATATTGTCGGCGACAAAGCCTCGCTGGCTCTGGACGCCTCGGGCGATCCGCTCCACCAGCGCGGCTACCGCCTCGCCTCGGGGGAAGCCCCGATCAACGAGATTCTCGCGGCGGGGATCATTGCCCTCTCGGGCTGGGATGCCACATCGCCGCTGGTCGACCCGATGTGCGGCAGCGGGACGTTCGCGATCGAGGCCGCCATGCTCGCGCGGAATATCGCGCCGGGAATGATTCGCCGGCGGTTCGGGTTCATGCGCTGGAAGGACTATTCACCGGAATTGTTCGAGCGGCTCAAGATGCAGGCGCGTGAGCAGGAGCGGCCGGCTGTTGGTGTCGAAATCGTTGCCGCCGATATCGACAAGATCCAGGCGGCGCAGACCAAACAGAATGCGGCGAAAGCCCGTGTCGGTTCGGACCTCACTATCCGCCGCAGTCCTTTCAAGGATCTCGTGCCGCCGGTCGGTCCGGGCGTGCTCATCACCAACCCCCCGTACGATGAACGGATGCGCACCGCCAATATCGCCGGTCTTTACAAGGAGATCGGCGACACGCTCAAGCAGCGCTACAAAGACTACACGGCGTACATCTTCACCGCCAATTTGCCGGCGGCCAAGTCAATCGGCCTGCGCACCGCGCGGCGCGTGACGCTGTACAACGGCCCCCTCGAAGGACGCCTGCTCAAGTTCGAACTCTACTCCGGCAGCCGCAAGCACCGCGAGGAGCCGTCCGACGAACAGCCGGGCGAGTCGTCGACCGAAAGCTAATCTCTTCAGCAAATCAGGCCATGAAGAAGCCGGGTTCCATTCGGAACCCGGGTTCTTCGTCTCAGGCTGTGTCGACTATGCCGTTCTTACGGACACGGCACCGGTGCGGCGCCGGCCTTGAACAGGAAGTTCACGAGGTAGGTCAGATCCGACACGATGACCTTTGTGTCGCCGTTGACATCGCCGTGCTCGAAGCACGTCGGCGCGGCGCCCGCCTTGAAGAGGAAGTTCACGAGGAAGGTCAGGTCGGAGACAATCACCTTGGTGTCGCTGTTGACATCGCCGCGAAGCACGCAGCAGGTCTGCGTGCAGGGGAAACGATCGCCGAGCCACGCCTGCGCCTGATCGATCACCGCTGGCAACGCCAGTGGCGCGGTGCCGCGCGTGACCGCCAGTGCAGTGTAGATATCGATCGTGTCGCTCGCGCTGACTGTGGTCCCGCTGTAGAAAGTCAGGAGCGAGAACTGGTCCTGCGTCGTGCCGTTCACCGCGTAGCCGGACTGCTGCATGAGCGTTTCCAGTTCGCTTGGCACAAGGTTGCCGGTCGGGTAGACGTACACCGAGTTCGCGTCGGTGAGCGCGCCGAAGGGCTGCGCCGCGATATCGGGGCAGGCGCCGCCGGTCGCGATGCCGAGCAGGGCCATGC
>JBGSIV010000205.1:0-4244 GCA_041742355.1 Candidatus Zixiibacteriota bacterium | reverse complement strand
CACCAGCACCGGGACCACCGGGGCCGCCAGCACCGGGGCCACCGGCACCACCGCGGCCGCCAAAGCCAAAGGCTTGTTGCTCTTCAGGATCGAACTGGAAGGGCTCGCCTACCAGTTCCTTCAGCTTCGCCTGCTGGGCCGGAGTCAGCTCTTTGAGCAGTTCGTCCTGCATCTTCTTCTCCATCTCCTGCCGCAGTTTGCGAGCTTTCTCCCGCAACTGATCACGCTGCTCATCCGAAATCCCCAGATCTTCTGCGATATTCTCGCCGGTCAACCCACCACGCATCTGCATCTGGAACTGAGTGCCCAGCTGCTTGAGTCGGGCCGCCTGATGGGGAAGTAGGATCTCGTCCACCTTCTCCTGTGCCTTCTTCTGGGCGTCTTCCATCACTTCCCGCATCTTTGCCATCCGCTCTTCCATCGGGAGATCGTTGAACTGCGACATCATATCCCGGAAGTTCATGCTCTCGGCGATGCTTTCGAGCTGCTTCACCTGGTCGTCCAACAGATCGAGCTCCTTGCGGACATCGTTGCGGCGCAACAGCATGAGATCGGCCGACCCACCGCCAAATCCCATCATTCCTCGCCCACCAGCTCCGCCAAATCCTCCGAAACCACCCCCCGGTCCGCCGCCAGGGCCGCCACCAGGTCCTCCACCTGGACCGCCTTGGCCACCACCGCGACGGCCCTGCGCTTCCACGTTCGCCACGCAAACCAGAACCAACAGTGTGGCCACACAGTAGGCCAACGTTTTGTGACGTAGCTTCATCGGACAACCTCCTGAAAAAGACATGGATCAAGTACGAAGACGTTCTGTGACAGGGTTACCGCTGTCACATTGAACCCGAAGGGACACAAAGAGTTTCGACGATCGCGCGAAATGACCCGCCGCACCAGATCGCCATTCTAATTCTCCCTGAAGCGGGGGGGCAATCGGCCAGCGGAGGAAAAGCGGGGTGACGGTGAGGCCTGAGAGCCCGTAGGGCCGACAGCTGCTCACGGCGCGATTCGCCGCTGCGGAGAGGGCCCGCCGCCATGAAGTGGTGTGGAAATCGGGAATGCGACAATGCGACAGTGTTCCATGGTGGTGCCGCCGGGAACGCTCGGTGTCAGCTTGGAATGCGCATTGTGGCCTTGTCGCATTCCCTATTGACGTTCCACCTCCCACGGGCCTGTCCTGGTGTGAGGCGCCGAGTGACTCGGCGTGAGGGGCCGTCGATGTTTCTCCCTTACTTAGCCACCTCGCCGTCCGCCACCACCACCACCCGCGCCGCCGCGGGCCCCGCGTCCACCCGTGTTCCCGCCACCTCGTCCGCCAAAACCGCCGGCGCCCTGTAATCCACCTCGTCCCCCTTGGCCACCGAAGCCGCCAGCAGGGAACCCGCCACCGAATCCACCGCCACCTCCACCCTGCATCGCGCGCATGAAGTTCATGCGGTTCTGGATATCGCCCGAGGTGGCTCCGAAGGGCATACCGCCCTGGAATCCGCCCTGCCGGTTCATGGCCGTGTTGGAAGTGCGGTTGGATGAACTGGATCGTGTTTGCCCCATGATGGCGGCGACTGCCTTCTGGACCGCTTCGGGGTTGGCGTTCTTGACGGAGACTACCGTGACCTCTTCCGCCTGATCAATACCTCCCTGGTCGATCAGATTCACCAGCTCTTTGACCTCCTGGAAGAGCTGATCCGGAGCGGTGACGATCAGGGAGTTACTACGGGTGTCTACGGCGATGGTCATTTTCGGTTCTTCGCTCTTGGCATCCGAATCGCCGCGACCGCCTCGGCCGCCGCGCAGTGCTCGAATCAGGTCGGCCGGATTGGGTTGACCACCGCCTCCTTGATTGCCCGTGGCCATCCGTCCTGCATACGCTTCCCGAATCACGCTGGCGACTTCCGACGCGTTCATATAGACCACCGGAATGATATGGGGCTTACCTGCTGTCTGAATGTCGGTAATGCTCCCTTCCCGGTCGATGACTTTGAGCAACTGCTCGACCAGCTGAAGGTCGACGGGCAGGCCTTGGACCACGAGGCAATTCAAGCGGGAGTCCGCTACGAGGGTGACCGGTCCGGTCGCCTGCACGGAAGTGACTGCTGCTCCATCGCCACCGGCACCACCACCACCGAGCAATGCGCCGAGGATTCCGCCTCCGCCACCCATCAAGTTCGAGGCCATGTCACCGATGAGCGATCCCCCCCCCTCGCTGCTGGTGCCGCCCAGAATATCTTGGATCAGCTGGCGGGCGACTTCGGCCTTCGCATACTTCAGAAAGAAGACTGTGAAGTTCTTTCCAGACGTAATGACTGGTGGGCCAGCAACCGTACGCAGCAGCTCTTCAAACTCGTCGAGTGCTTCGGTGTCATCGGAAGAAATGAACACGCCGTTGGGAGTGAACTCGACGCGGATGTCGGGGTGATCAAATCTCCGTTCTTCCTGCGCAGGCGATGCTTCCACAGCGGGCGGAACAGCATCAGTGGGGGAAGAATCTTCTGCAGGCGCAGGCTCCACTTGGGCCGGCTCTTGGGGTGCTGCGGTGGGAGTATCGTCGGCTGCTGGGATCTCGCCAGCGGCAGGCGGAGCAACATCCTCAGCGGGTTCCTGCGCCGTGTAGCTGACGAAAACTGCCGGCAGACGGCTTCCTCCACCCAGCTGACGGAAGTCGGCGGTGACCTTGTCGCTGTTTTCCGGGGTGTGCGGCGCAGCCGGAGGCATTTCGGTGCTGGCCGACGGTTGCAGCGCTGGGGCAGCAGGAGGTGTGATGGTAGCTGGCCGATCGGGAGTGACTTCCCGCAGATCGAACAAGGAGGGGCCTGAATCAGCCGGCGCACTGAACTGTATTCGATTGGGTCCCAACCACAACTTCCGTGCCGTATCCACGGCGGATTCCGCCGACCCGCCGGTCAACGGGATGAACCGCAACCTGCTGTCGCTACCAACACTTCCAGCACTCGCTCCCTCAATTTGCTCAACCAGCTGACGGATCTGAGCGAGTTCGGAGTCGGTCGCCTTGACATAAAGCTTCATGGTCGTCGGATCAGCATCGATCTTGATAGTCGACTTGCTGGCATCGGCGCTGTCGGAGAAGAACTTACCGATGGTCAAGACCATGATCTGCGGGTCAACCTTGCGCAGCTGAATCACTTCCACGCGAGGTGCCTGTCCCTCCAGTTGCTTGATCGTCTCCTGGATCGTGCGGTGTTCGGAAGGACGGGCCAGGGCGATGACTTTATTCGTCTTGGGATCGAGCGACAGCCGGACATCGGGCGAGCCAGCCAGGAGTGTCTGCAGCACGGCGAGCACTTCGCTCGGGTCGGCCGTGGTGATCTGATGCGTCAGCAACTGCAGCTGTTCGAGAACCGGAGCGCTGCCGGTTCCCGTCCGCTCTTTGTCCAGGCGTTCGACCATATCTTCGATGATCTGGATCTTCTCTTTGCTGCCCGTCGCAAAGAACCGTTTTCCGGACAGGTCTTGAGCGATGCTGATTTCCTCGCCGCTATTGGCCCCCGGTTCCAAGCCCAACAACTCTCGCACGACGCCCAGGATCTCTTCGGGTGAAACGTATTTCAGCTCGAACTCAGTGACTCCCTTATCCTTGGCCCCGGAAGGATTCTCCGCTCGCTCGATCACGTCGCGGATGGTGCGTAGTTTGCCGGCGGTTTCGGTTACCAGAATCTGGCGTGCTTTGGGCATCACCACCATGGTGCGCCCCGGTCCCAGCAGCTGGCCGATTTCCTGTTCCGCATCCGCCGGCTCCATCTTTGCCAGGTGAAAGACCGTCTTGATCAGTTCGAACTCGCCACGTTCATCCAGCTTTTCGACCGGCACGAACCCCACCAAGACATCGGGAATGTCCTCCTGCAGGTCCAAGACGGTCAACAGCCGACCACGACGAACTACTGTGTAGCCCTGCGTCAGCAGGACCCCGTTGATCAGGTCGATCGCTTCTGTGGGGGTGTATTCCCGGCTGTCGGTATAGTTGAACGTTCCGTCAGGAATCGTGGTCGATTGCAGCGACAGGTCCGCCTGTTCCGCGAGCCAATCGAGCACGTCGCCCCACGGCTGAAACCGGAAATTGAAGCTCAGTTTGACGTCCTCCGGGTCGATCTCCCGGTCTGTCACCGGCCTGCGAATAGCTGCCGCGGGCGGCGCCGCTGATGCGCTGGGCTCAGCAACTCCGGTGCCTGCGGCCGACATCGCGGCTGGTTCGGTTGCCTCCTGAGCATCGGCGGTCGCGGTGGCAGCAT
>JBGSIV010000204.1:0-5617 GCA_041742355.1 Candidatus Zixiibacteriota bacterium | reverse complement strand
AGCGACAGCATCAGCGCCACCAGGAGGATGAAGGCCGCCATCACGAACCACTGGGATGGTTTGGTAAGCCAGTCGATCGCGTAGTACTGGCCCAGCCCCCAGAGCACGACCGCGGCCGCACCGAGAAGCGGCAGCGCCATCCCGACTTTCCGCACCCAGCGAATCCGCCACCACGACGGATTGAAAAAGCGCAGGAGCAGGAGCTCGATCACGCCGAGAACCAGAATGGAGACGGTGGCAAAGATCAGCGGGAAGGATACTCGCATGCAACTCTCTTGGTATTCATCACGGTTGATTCAGGGACAACTTGTCCGGATTCTGTCATTGTACCGGTTTTGTATGAAACGGTTCGCCCGGGCAGCCGGTTCCTTGCGCTACCGCCGCCAGATGGCCGGCCGCAGGACAATCAGCACGGTGAACACTTCGAGCCGCCCCAGGAGCATCGACAACACCAGCAGCCATTTTCCCGGAATCGGAATCCAGCCGTAGTTCTCGATTGCCCCCACACCGGCCAGCCCCGGCCCCACGTTCCCCAGGGTGGCAATCGAGGCTGTGAAGGCGGTTGTCAGGTCCGGGACAAACAGCGTCATGAGCGCTCCGATTCCCACAAACAGTCCGGCGAATAGTATAAGGAACGACAGTATGTTGGTGATCTTGTCGTTGTCGATCGGCTGGCCGCCGACTTTCACCGGCGCCACCAGTCGCGGCTGCGTGAGTTTTCGCAATTGGATTACCGAGGCTTTCGCCGCCACGAGCATGCGGATCATCTTGATCCCGCCGCCGGTCGAGCCGGCACAGCCGCCGAAGAACATCAGGAGCACGAGCATGAACCGCAGGAAATCCGGCCAGATGTCGAAGTCGGCCGTGACGAACCCGGTCGTGGTCGTGATCGACACGACCTGGAACGCTGCCGCCCGGATGCAATCTCCCGCCGACCGCACTTTGGCCTCCTCCCGGGCGTAGTGTTCCGCGAACTGCGCCTCTGGTCGCTCGCCATGGCGGTACTCGTGGGCGGCCACTTCCATCGGCGCCGGACCCTGAAGCGCAAGCATCGTCGCCCCGATGAGCACCGCGACCACAATCACGTAGGTGTAAAACCGGAACTCCCGGTCCCGCGTTACTCCGGAGAAATCTCCCCGGAACGTTTTGAAGTGGATGAGGAAGTTGACCCCGGCGAGAAACATGAACACGATGATGATCCATTCGACAAAGGCTGAGTCATAGGCGGCGATGGAGGCACTCTTCGTGGAGAATCCCCCGGTCGCCATCGTGGCAAAAGCATGATTCACCGCATCGAACCAGTTCATTCCCGCCACCATGAGCAGCACTGTCTCCAGCGCGGTGAGCGACCCGTATACGGCCCAGAGCACCTGCGCCGTCTGCGCCAGCCGGGGTCGCAGCTTGTCGTGAGTCGGTCCCGGCACCTCGCCGCGGTACATGCTGTATGCGCTGATCCCCATCGCCGGGAAGATGACGATCGCCAAAGTGATAATCCCCATCCCTCCCAGCCAGTGCGTCAGCGAGCGCAGAAACAGGAGTGAGCGCGGTACCTCTTCGATATTGGCGAGAATGGTCGCCCCTGTCGTGGTGAAACCGGACATGATTTCGAAGTAGGCGTCGGTGAACGCCAGCAGCCACGGCCCGAAGCCCTCGACCCCGCGCACGACCGCGAAGTAGAAGAAGAGCGGCAGGCATCCGATGAGCGCCAGGCTCAACCAGCCGAAGGTGACGATGACGTATCCTTCCCGCAGCCCCTGGCGGTCGCGGCCGTGCGACGCCAGACGGGCGAGAATGGTGCCCGCGAGCAGCCCGACCACTGCCGAGATCGCCAGCCCGTAGACATCGACCGCGCTGAAGATTGCCGGAAAGCCGGCTCCCCGGGCATCCCACACCGCGATCAGGAGCGGCAGCACCAGGGCCGCCCCCATCACCTGCATCAGCTTGCCGAGCGCGTAGACTACCGCGGTTCTGCGCATCGTGAGGAATTCCTACCGCCGCTTGAAGAGGTTATCGAGCGCCTTGAGGTTGCGGTGACTCGTCACCATGATCACGTGATCCTCCGGCTCGATCACAGTCTCGCCGTCCGGGAGCATCATGCTGTCCCCCCGCACCACGACGCCGATAATCGAGCCCCGTTTGAGCTTGCCGGCCACCTGCTTGACCTTCTTGCCGGCGATCTCGCTTGATTCCTCGACCGTGAATCGCACCGCATCGATATCGACATTGGCCAGCGGCACGACCGCGCCGAAATGACCGCGCGAGATAATCTGCAGGATCTCCCGCGCCGTAGTCAGCCGCGGATTGACCACATGGTCGATACCGATCGAGTTGAACAGCTTGTCGTGGTGCGACTCGGTTGACACGGCGATCACCTCGTGCGCCCCCTCGGCCTTGGCCAGGAGGGCGGAGAAGACATTGTAGTCGGCCTGGTTCGAGGCCGCGATGAAGAACGAGGCGGCCCCGACATTGAGTTCGCGCAGGAGATCGACTTCCGTGCAATCGCCGTTGAGCACCTCAATCCGGCTGAACATCGCGGCCGCGGTGCGGGCGTGCTCGAGCGACGGATCCACGAGGGTGATCTTGTACTCGGTCCGGTCGAGGGCCTCCGCCAGTTCCAGTGTCGAAAACGAATCCCCCGTGACAATGACCTTGCGGTTGCTTTTGCGCTCCACCCCGACCAGATCCAGGAAGACGTCCATCGACTCCCGGGGGAACAGCGCAAACACGGTATCCCCCGGTTTGATCGTCGTGTCGCCGCCGGGAATCATCCCCCGGCCGTCGCGCACGATCACCGCGAAGAGAATCAGCTTCGGGGCGATCTCGGCGCGGATCTGGCGGAGCGTCTTGCCCGCGAGCCGCATGCGCTCGGTCACGGCGTAGCCGCGCAGGAGTATCCGCCCGCTTTCGAAATTAGCCGCTTCGACCGCGTGCGGTGTCTCCATGTACTGCATGATGTGTTCGGCCAGGGCCAGTTCGGGCTGAATCAGCGCCGTGATGCCCAGCCGCTTGAGGTCGATGATCTCGCTTCCCTGGGAGAACTCCTTCCCCCGCAGTCGCGCGATTCGGCCGGGCACGTCGTGCAGGGCCGCGATTGAGCAGGCGACCATGTTGACCTCGTTATTCGGCGTCACCGCCAGCACCAGATCCGCTCCGGCCACGCCTGCCTCGCGCAGGGCCGACGGCGACGACCCGCTGCCGTTGACAATCTGCAGGTCCAGCTTCTCCGAGATTTCCTCGCACAGGTGCTGATCAAGCTCGACCAGCGACAGGGTGTGCCCGTCCCGGAGAAGGTGCTCCGCCAGGCTGAACCCCACGACCCCGCCGCCTACAATTATGATCCGCATACTTCCTTTACTTTCGGTTAGCCCGGTTCGCCGGGTCCGGCTGCCCCGGATACCCCCTAAGCTGCGGCTTTGCGGCTCCCGAATCAACTCTATTATTCGCCGGACCCCCCTCCGGATCGGAACTCCGTGGCTTAACCGATGTTATTACGGCAATGGAAGAAGAATCGACAGCCGCCAATCAGACTTCTCCGGCAGCACCGGCCGAAAGCCGGAAGCGCCGCGTCTGGAAATTTCCCCACAACTGGAAGGAAGTCCGGGCGCTCGGCTGGAAAATGATCCTGGCCTTCATCCTCTTCTACCTCATCCGGGACTCGATTCTCTATATCCTCCTGCCCTACCTTGCCTACAAAGGCATCTTCAACTGAGCTGAACTGACCACGCCTCCCGCCTCCACGCTTCACCGGGCGAGCTCCCAGCAGTGCCGTTTCGCGCGAAACAAAAAGCCGGCGACACGGATGTCGCCGGCTTTCCTGTCGGTCTCTTTGGCTGGAATCAGAAACCGTAGATTTCCGAATACTTGCCGTTCATATACTCGACCAGCGGACGGTAGTCAAGCGGCTTGCCCGTCACCCGCTTGCACAGGTCGTTCGCCCGGTACCGCTTGCCGTGGATGTGGATCTTTTCGCGCAGCCACTCCCGCATGGGGATGAACTCCCCGCGTTCGAACTGGTCGTACAGATCCGGCATCTCCTTGCGGGCCTGGGCGAAGAACATCGCCGAATACACGTTGCCCAGGGTGTAGGTCGGGAAGTACCCGATCAACCCGGCCGACCAGTGGACATCCTGCAGCACGCCGTTGGCGTCCGTGTCGACCTTGATTCCGAAGTACTTTTCGAACCGATTGTTCCATTCGCCCGCGACATCGGCCGGCTTCAGGTCGCCGGTCAGCAGCGCCCGCTCGATTTCGAAGCGGAGCAGGATGTGCAGGTTGTAGGTGGCCTCGTCGGCCTCAACGCGGATATACGACGGCGTCACGTAGTTGATCGCGCCGTAGAACTGGTCCAGGGTGACATCGCCGAGGGACTTGCGGAACAACCGCTGGGCCTGCGGGAAGAAGTACTTCCAGAACGCTTTCGACCGGCCGATCTGGTTCTCCCACATGCGCGACTGCGACTCGTGAATTCCCAGCGAAACCGATTCCGCCATCGGCGTGCCGTAGTACTCCTGCTTGCGAATTCCCGATTCATACAAGCCGTGCCCAGCCTCGTGCATCGTGCCGAACAGGGCGTCGTTCAGACGGTGCGGGTTGTAGCGGGTCAGGATGCGCGTATCGCCGTAGCCGATCCCGGTGCAGAACGGGTGCGTCGTGATATCCAGCCGCCCCGCGGTAAACGGGAAGCCCATTGCCGAGGCGACCGATTCTCCGAACACTTTCTGCAACTCGATATCGTACTCTCGCTCGACAATCGTGTGGTCCGGTTTGCGCTTGCCGTTGCGGATCTTTTCCAGCAGGACCACGAGCTCCTTGCGCAGGCTCTCGAATACCTCGCCCACCTGCTTGACATTGGCGCCCGGCTCGTAGTCATCGATCAGGGCGTTGTACGGCTCCCCTTCCCAGCCGTACGCATCCGCTTTCCGCTTGGTCAGTGCGAGCACCTTCTCCAGCCACGGCAGGAACATCTTGAAATCCGACTTCGCGCGCGCCTGCGCCCACACCTGCTGGGCCATCGCCGTCGTCCGCGTCAAGTCCTCGACCAGGTCGTTCGGCAGCTTGGTCGCCTTGTCGTAGTCATGCCGCAGTTCGCGAATATTCGCCGCTTCGGGGGAATCCCCCTTCGCCAGATCCGACTGCTCCAGTTTCGTGATCATGTCCCCGATTTTCGGATCGGTGAACATCCGGTGCAACAGCCCCGAAATGACGCCCATCTGGTCGGCCCGGAGTTGCGCCCCCTCGGGCGGCATGTAGGTCTGCTGATCCCAGTGCAGGACGCTGTTGGTCGATCCGAGCAGCGCCATATCTTTCAGTTGTCTGGTGAGCTCGTCGTAGACGGCTTGTGGGGACATGGAAACCTCCTTTATCGCTGCGCCGGTCACTCCGGGGCAGTGTTACTGCTGACACATCGAACCGGAAAGATACGGTGATCGCCGCCGAAAGGCAACCGGGCGCACGCAAAACGGGAGAATCCGACTCCTAATCAAACAGGTTCGGCTGTCCCGTTTCCGCGGATCCGATCGCATCCGGGGAAGCCAGGCACTCGCGCCACCGACCGGGCTCGACCGCGTGTCCGCCGCGCCGGATCAACTCGCCGTTGCCCGCCGCACCCGGCTGCGGC
>JBGSIV010000203.1:0-33795 GCA_041742355.1 Candidatus Zixiibacteriota bacterium | reverse complement strand
GAGGGCGCGCTGCTGGCCAAGAACGCGGTCGGCGAAGAACGACTGCATGCGGGCGGTGTCGAGCGACTGGCGCGAGTCGACGATGAAGTCGGGCACGCCGCTGCGGTCGCAGAAGGCGAGGGTGACCTCGGCCTGGTCGATCCGGGTGGTCGCACCGGTTTCACCGCCGCGGAAGAGCTCGCCGGCGCGTCGGAGCAAATCGAGCGCTTTGCCGGGGAAAGCCCGGTAGGGCAGAAAGACCTCGGCGAGGGCGACGGCTTCCTGCAAGGCGGCTTCGGTCACGGTGACCGGGCCGAGCAGGCCGCCCGAGGCGCTCTCGCGGAGGATGGCGGTGAGCTTGTCGCCGGTCGGCTCTTCAATGCGGATTTCGGTCAGGGCTGTTTCGAGGCGGGGTTCGCGGGAATAGAGCATCTGGACCCGTCCGGCATCGAGCTCGCCGATGAGGATGATTTCGCCGCTCTGCATACGCGGGAGCAGGTAGTTGACAAACGAGCTGGAGTCGCCGTCAGTGCGTCCGGCGCCGACGATGTTCTCGATATCTTCGAAGCAGATGACGAACCGCTCGGCACGCGAGGCCTCGGTGCAGACCTTTTCGATCCGTTCCTGCCAGGTTCCGATGTACTTGGCGCCGGCCAGGAGGCGCGTCGTGGAGGTCTGGAACACGCGGAAGCCGGCGAGTTCGGCGGGGCACTGGCCGAGCCGGATCTTCCAGGCGAGCGTGTGAATGGCGGCGGTCTTGCCGATGCCCGACGGCCCGGTGAGGAGCAGGCTGCGGCAGGCGTCGCCGGTCATGACGTGCAGCATGTGTTCGACGGTGCGGTCGAGGCCGACCGAGGGCTTGCGGTCGGGCGACGGGCTCCCCTCGCCGAGTACCGTGCCCATTTCAAGCAGTTCTTTCGAGGCCGGAGCGCCGGTCGGTTTAGACTTGGGTCGGGCGGGCTGTGCGGATCCCTTCTCGTGTTCGCGTCTGCGGGCCAGTCCCTCGAGCACTCCGTCCAGATCGGCGCGATGACTGTCGGACACGCGGACGCGCTTGTGGACGGCGGTGAGCACCTCTTCGGCTTCGGCGTATTCCTTGCGGAAATAGTGGAGCCAGCCGCGGTAGAGACTGGCGTACCGTTGGTCCTTGCGCTCGTCCAGTTGCGCGATGCACTCCTCCAGGGCCTTGAGGGGGTCGCACTGCAGTCTCCCCCGTTCGGCGTGCTCGAGTTGTTCCCGGCGGTAGAACTCCGCCAGGTGGCGGAAGGAGAGCAGGAGCGTATCGATCTTGCCCACCCAGTTCACCCAGACATCGAGCATCTGCTGCAGGGATTCGGTGTCGCCGCCCCACCAGAGGACGTTCATCTGGTTGCGGATATCTTCGTTGAGGACGGCGATCTTCCAGCCGGCGGCGGCCACGAGCGTTTCGTTCGACAGGCGCCGGGCGGTTGACGCGATCTGGACGAGCAGCTCGTAGTGTCGAACCTCAGCGCCGTCTTTCCGGATGGCAATCCGCAGGAAATCCTCGGCTGCTTCCAGATGTCCCATGTGGAAGAGCAGGTCAGCCAGCCCGTAGAACAACCACGTTTCCTCCCAGCCGGCGGCCAGGCAACGTCGATAGAAATCAATGTTGGTGACCGGAACCTGGGTGCGGGAGGCGGCGCCGGCGCACCACAGCAGGTTCCAGTCCGGGCTGTCCTGGCGGCCGCGGATTTCGGCGACGAGCTGCCGGTAGCCGTCGACGTCTTTCGCGGCCACGAGCAGGCTCTCCATGAGCATATAGCAGGCGCGGGTGTCGCCGGCGTGCTCGATTCCGCGCCGGAGGACGGCCTTGGCTTCCGCGATCCGATCGGCCGCATAGTAGAGGTTGGCGTAGCTGTGGTAGATCGCGCTGTCGGCCGGGTCGAGCGCGAGGGCGCGTTCGAAGGCCTCGGCGGCATCGGCGTGCTCTTTCTGCTGGGCGTAGTACTGCGCGAGGAGGAGCCAGAAGGCCTTGTTCCCGGAATGGTGCTTTTCGATCTGGCGGAGCAACCGGAAGGCCGGCGGGAACTCATTCTTCTCGAGGAGGGCGCGAATCTTCTCGGCGGCCGGCTCGAATTCCGGCGGCATCTTTCCGGCTGGCTTGAATCGGTTCTTCATGGACCCTCATCCGTACCCTGGTGCGTGTGCCGGACACCGTCCGGCCCTCGTGGTGACAGACACATCAGCCCTGCGAGGCTGTGTTCAGGGACAGGGCAGTATACGATCCCTCCCGGGCGATGGCAAGCGGTGGGAGCGCGGAAGGTCGGCAGGAGCAAAAAAAAACAGGCCCTGTCGACAGGGCCTGCAGAACCTTGGGTTCCGGGGTCGCTCAGCGGGTCTGCAGGAGCGACTCTTCGGGGATGCTGTCGGCCTGGATGCCCTTCATGGCATTGCCCAGTCCGCGCGAGGCATCGCCCACCCGCACGGCGTCCTGCCAGTGGGTGGTCGCGGTGACGATCGCTTTGGCGCGTTTTTCCGGGTTGTCGGACTTGAAAATGCCGGAGCCGACGAAAACAGCTTCGGCGCCGAGCATCATGCACAGCGCGGCATCGGCCGGAGTGGCGACGCCGCCCGCCGCGAAGTTGGGGACGGGCAGTTTGCCGATCTTCGCCACGATCCGCACGAGGTCGATCGAGACCTGGTGCTCCTTGGCAACCGTGTACAGCTCGTCCTCGGGCATGGTGGTGAGCATGCGCATGGCGGCGCCGATTTCGCGGAGGTGGCGGACGGCGTGGGAGATGTCCCCGGTGCCGGCTTCACCCTTGGTGCGGATCATCGCCGCGCCTTCGGAGATGCGCCGGAGGGCTTCGCCGAGGTTGCGGCAGCCGCACACGAACGGGACCTTGAAGTTCCACTTGTCCACATGGTGCTTGTAGTCGGCCGGGGTCAGGACCTCGGATTCGTCGATGAAGTCGATCTCGAGCGCTTCGAGGACGCGCGCCTCGGCGATGTGGCCAATGCGGCACTTGGCCATAACCGGGATGGTCACGGCGTGTTTGATGGCTTCGATGATATCGGGATCGGCCATGCGAGCCACGCCGCCCTCGGCGCGGATGTCGGACGGCACCCGTTCGAGGGCCATGACGGCGACGGCGCCGGAGGCTTCGGCGATCCGGGCCTGCTCGGCGGTGGTGACATCCATGATGACGCCACCCTTGAGCATTTCGGCCAGGCCGACTTTCACCTTGTGCTGTTTATCGTTGAACCTGTCGAACACGGCGATTCTCCTTTTGTACCAGGTCATTTGCTCCACTAGTTGAACGTACGAGCGGCTCCGGTGGATGCTCACAGTGACAAACATTTTTGCCGCCCCGGTTTCCCTGCCGCCCGGGTCCGCGGGGAATATAAAAAGAAATGGGGCTTGCTGACAAGCCCCATTTCGGGAGTCCTGGTCGTGCCCGAGCGGGCACCGGAGCGAATTTAGACGCGCGCCGACTTCGTGGTGGGGCGGACTTTGCGGCGGTACTTGGCGAAGTTCTGCTTCTCCAGCGCCTTCTTGAACATTTTTTCCTGCTGATCCCAGAAGCCGCGCAGCTGGCAGGCGTTGAACTGGTCGCAGGTGCAGGTCTTGGTTTCGGTGCAGAGGTTCAGGTGCAGCGGGCCGTCGATAGCCTCGATAACGTCGAGGAACGACACGTCCTTGGGGTTGTGCGCGAGGCGGTAGCCGCCGGTTACGCCCTGGTAGGAGACCAGGATACCGCTGCGGGTGAGATCCTTGAGGATCTTGGCGAGGAATTCCCGCGGGACGCTCTCGGCCTCGGAGATCGAGTTGATGGAGCCGAGCTTGCCAGTGGGGAGGTTGGCGATGTGACGGACCGCGCGGAGCGCGTAGTCGGATTTGCGTGACAGTCTCATACGATCGTGTTTCCTTATGTTGGCGTTACACCGGGCGACCGGTGCGCATGGGCATAGATTAACGAATCTACCTTCGTTTTCCGCTTGCGCGACGCCCTATTATACGAATAGGGATACATGTAGTCCACAACAAAATTGAAAAATGTATAAGTTTTTCCTCTTTCGGGCGCTCCTTCCGCAGGATCTGCGACAGAAAATGTCGCGGGAATCTGGACCGAACATACCCTGATCGACCGAAAGGACCGCCCGAGGGACCTTCGGCGCGTGCGGGAGGACCCTGCCGCCCGATGATCGGCGGGCCGGACGCGCCATTCGCGGCTGAGGAGAACCGGGCGGCCAAAATTTCCCGGCCGGGAACAAACGGTTATCGGCGGGGGTTGTCCAATGACGTACCCAACATGGGGTATGGGGACTAACTATAGCGATGATTTCAACTTCGGAGGATAAACCGTATGGTGGACCAGACACACCCGACCACGCAGCAGCCGCCGATTACGGTCACCGAGGCCGCTGTTTTGGAGATCCGGCGCCTGCAGTTACTGGAAAAGGACAATCCGACCTACCTTCGCCTCGGCGTCCTGGCCGGGGGGTGCTCCGGCATGTCGTACAGCATGGCGTTTGACACCGAGAAGGCCGACGTGGACAAGGAGTTCGAGTTTTTCGGACTGAAGGTGGTGGTGGACATGCAGGCCCTGATGTACCTGACGGGCACGACCCTCGATTTCAAGTCGGGCCTGATGGGGGGCGGTTTCAGTTTCTCTAATCCCAAGGCCAAGCGCTCCTGCGGGTGCGGCTCGTCCTTTACTGTCTGATGGCGCTTATCCCATTGGATCCCAAAGATTTCACCGACAACGGCCGGTTCACCGAGGATGGTTTCCTGGCCGCCGTGGCGGGGTACGATTTTGCCCCGCTGAGCGGAAAACACGTGCTCATTCGGGGGTGTGGCCTGCCTATTCCGCCGTGGGCGTACATGCAGTTGACGGCGCGGCTGGTCGGCGTGGCGAAGTCGATTCGCTACGGCAACGAGCACGACAACATCGTGGTGTACCGGGCGGCCCATGAATCGGAAAAGACGATTGCCTCGGAGGAACCAAATGCATAATATGGCGTGTAACCCGCGCGTGGAACATGCAACGGATGAGGAACGAGCGATGCCGAAGATTCGGTTTCTCCCTGCTGATATAACGGTCGATGTCCCGGAGGGCTCGGCTATTCTCGATGCCGCCCTGGATAATGATATCCGTATCGATCACAACTGCGGAGGCAACTGCGCCTGCTCGACCTGCCACGTGATCATCAACGAGGGGTTCGAGACGCTGAACGAGAAGAGCGAAGACGAAGAGGATATGCTCGACGAGGCGGAGAATCTCACCACCACCTCGCGCCTGGCCTGCCAGTGCCGGGTGACGAAGGACCTGGTCGTTACGATTCCGGAGAAGGAGCCGCTCTGGGACAAGGACGACACGTTCTAAACGGGGCTGCGTGAAATTGGGAGCCGTGAGTGCCGCGGGCGAATGTCCGCGGCTTTTTCGTGCCCGCCGGTGGAATCTAATTTCCTGATTATCAAAACCTTAGGCCGGTAAACCGGGGCCCTGCCCTGCCGATAACTAGCAGAAGAACCCTAAAGGTACAGGTGTGCCCGGATGAATCCGTGTCGTCAACAGCGCGGCTACTCGTTGATCGAGATGGTCGTGGTCATCTTAATCCTCGGTGTGCTCACGGCGGTGACCATGCGCTCCCTGCGCGGGGCCAACGACGCCGTGCGGGTGGAGGAGACCCGTGCGGAACTGGATCGCCTGGCGTGGGCAGTCGCCGGGAATCCCGAGTTGACATCGGGGGGGCGGCGGACGGATTACGGATATGTCGGGGATGTGGGAGCGCTGCCGGCCGATCTTGTGGCGCTGGTGACCAATCCGGGGCTGGGGACATGGCGGGGTCCGTATGTGCGGGACGAGTTTTATGCAGCCGGCGGCGGCGCGGAGATCAGCTATTCCCTTGATGCCTGGGGTAAGCCGTATACGCTGGCCGGCGTGGATATTTCGTCGTCGGGAGGCGGTTCGTCGCTGACCCGGCGAATCGCCAATGATGCCGATGCTTTGCTGCGCAATACTGTGACGGTGGTGGTGACCGACCTGGCCGCCATGCCTCCCGGAGCGGTTTACGCCGATTCGGTCGAGCTGCTCCTCACGATTCCCAATGGCCTGGGGAGCACAACGACGATGCAGGCGAACCCGCGGCCGAACGGGACGGCGGAGTTTGATTCGATCCCGATCGGATCGCACCTGCTGGCGCTGGTGTATGGACCCATGGCCGACACGCTGCGCCGTCAGGTGACGGTCGATCCCGGGCAACATGTCCACCTCGACCTGCAGTATCCGGCGGAGGTGTGGTAGCATGAGAGCGCACTTCAGCGACAGCAGGGGGCTGAGCCTCATTGAACTGCTGGTGATGATTGTCGTGGTGGGTGTTTTGTTGGCGGTGGCGATGCAGTCGATGACCTCGAGCATGGAGGATATGCGCCGGGTGGCGACCGAGCGGGAGATGGAAGCGCTGGCGCAGGCGATGGTCGGGAATCCGTCGCTGGCCTCGGGCGGAACGCGGAGCGATTTCGGATACGTGGGAGATATCGGGGCGCTGCCGCCCAATCTGCAGGCGTTGCGGACGAATCCGGGCGGCTGGGCGACGTGGGACGGGCCCTACCTCTCCCCCGGTTTTGCGCAGGATACGACCGGCTATCGGGCCGATGAGTGGGGGGAGGCGTACGGCTACGCCGGGGGCGTGACGATCACGAGCACCGGCGGCGGCACGACCCTGACCAAGCAGTTTGCCGACAGTCCCGATGACTACCTGAACAACACCTACCGGGGCGTGGTCCGCGATGCGGCCGATTCGGTTCCGGGGGCGGTGTACCGCGATTCGGTGGCGGTGGTAATTACGGTTCCCAACGGGGCAGGCGGGCTCAGCACGAGCAGCCGGATACCCGATGCCGACGGTTCGTTCAGCATTGCGGGGGTGCCGGCGGGGATGCACCCGGTGCGAGTGATCTACCTCCCCGAAGTGGACACGCTGTTCCGCTATGTGACGATTCTTCCCCGCCACCGGAATGACCCGATCGATATCTATCGGTTCGCGGAGGAGTACTTTGGCGGCGGGGGCGCGCCGGGGTACACGCCCGGGCTGACGCTGGTAAGCGGTTCGGTCAGAGTGTCGGGCGGCACCTGCGACAAGATCACGTTCCAGGTGGCCAACAATTCGGGCGCGCCGATAACGGTTTCGTCGGTCACGCTGACGTGGGCGAGTCCGACGGCGTACTACGAAGAGGTCACGTTCGGCGGGCAGCAGGTGGTCAAGAAGAACAGCGGATTGCCCGGTTCGGGATCGGTCGCGACGTTCAGCAGCGCGAAGACGGTGGCGCACGGCGCAACGGCGACCGTAGTTGTGGAGAAGTTCCGTCAATCGTCGGGCGGCGGCGGGCCGAGGGTGAGTATGGCGAATGTCAGCCTCACGGTGCAGCTTTCCGACGGATCGACCATCAGTTTCAATACGGGGGCCTGCTGATGATTCGTGCGCGAAGCGGTTTTACGCTGGTCGAGGTGATCCTCGTGATCGTGATCGTGGCGATTCTGGCGACGGTGGCGCTCCGATCCGCGGCCATTATCGGCGCGGGGGCGCGGACCGAAGAAGCCAAACGCGAGCTGGAAGCGCTCTCTCAGGGGATAGTGGGGAATCCTGAGATCAGGAATGTGGGCGTGCGGGTGGATTTCGGGTATGTCGGGGATGTCGGAGCGCTGCCGCCTGATTTCGACGCCCTGCGGACCAACCCCGGGCTGGGAACGTGGCGGGGGCCGTACGTGGTGAACGAACTGGTGCAGGAAGCAGGCGGGTTCAAGACCGATCCGTGGGGAAAACCGTACACTCGTGACGGGGTGAATCTGATTTCGAGCAGTCCGGACGGACCGATCGTGAAGAAGCTGGCCGGGGCCGAGTCGGAATTGCTGCGCAACAGAGTGGCGGGGGTTGTGCTGGACGCAGACGGGACGCCGCCGGGAGCTGTCTACAGCGACTCGATCGAAGTCGCGTTGAATTATCCGAACGGAGGCGGCGGAACCACGACGCGGATAGGCCCGACTGACGGCGGCGGGTACTTCACGTTCGATTCCATCCCGATCGGCAACCACGATTTGCAGATTGTCTATGTCCCCGAAAGCGACACCGTGCACCGGTTCGTGACGGTGCCGCCGGGAGCGATGGTTTACACCGAGTACTTCCTCGCGGAAAACTATTGGAGCAGCGGAGGAAGCGGCTCGGCTACAGGACTGGGTGTCATGAGCGGTTCCGATACCCTGACGACAGCGAACTGTTACAAGCTCGTGGTCTGGATAACCAACCAGGAGAGCTCCCCGGCCGGTATCAGCTCGGTCAAGGTGACGTGGACTGGACCGACCGCCTACTTCCAGAACGTCTACTGGGATGGGGTGCAGGTGCGCGGCGGGAATCCGGCGTTGACAAGCGGGTCGACCGCCACGTTTACGTCGGCCCAGACGCTCGGCGCCGGAGAAGCAGTGCAAGTGAGAATCGAGGAGTTCCATGCGAATTCGAACGGCGGCGGGCCGCCGGTTGATATGAGCGGAGCCGAATTCACGCTTGAGTTCAGCGACGGCTCCTCGGTCACCTTTACCGCGGACAACTGCCGGCCATGAGAAGCAGGGTAACATCCCAGCAGGGGTTCACCCTGGTCGAACTGGTGATCGTGATCGTGATTATCGGGATCATCGGCACGGTCGCCCTGCGGGAGATGCTCGGGAGTATCGATGACGCCCGGGTGGAGCAGACGCGGCGCGAGATGGAGCACCTGGCGTTCGCGATCGGCGGCAATCCGGAGGTGAACACGCACGGTGCGCGGAGTGACTTCGGGTATGTGGGGGATGTCGGCGCGTTGCCGCCGACATTGAGCGCGCTCACCGCCAACCCGGGATTAGCGACGTGGGACGGACCGTATATCGATCCGAACGGATCTCTGACCGATGCCTGGGGAGCGGCGTACGCCTACACCGGGACGACGATCCGGTCGACCGGTTCGGGGAGCGCCATTGAGCGGGTGGTTACGACGGCGGCGTCGGAGCTGCTGGGCAATGCGGTGAGCGGGTATGTCACCGATGCGGAGCGCCGTCCGCCGGGAACAGTCTTCCGCGATTCGGTGGTGGTGGCGCTTCGATATCCGAATGGTGCAGGGGGGGTGACGACAGCCTCAGCCGCACCCCGGCCGGACGGGAGTTTCAGTTTCAGCGGCGTGCCGATGGGGAATCATCACCTGCTGGTTGTTTACCTGCCGGAGTCGGACACGTTGACCTATCCGGTGACGGTGATCCCCGGAAGCACGGTGAAACTCGATCTTATGCTGCCGGCCGACCTCTGGTAGGATCAGCCGGTCTGCTCGTCAATCTCGATATTGATCTGCCGTTTGCGCAGCTGCTGGATGAACGGTCCGGGAGCGACGGCGACTTCCTGCGGCTTGCAGCCGCGGATCTCGATTTGCCCGCGGGCGGCCATGAGCGCGATCACCGCGGCCGGGAACGAGGTCATCCGCATCATCGAAGTGAGGCCGGCCTTGCTGTCCTGGCGGTCGACGACTTCGTAAACGAATGTCTGCGACTGGTTACCGGCCTGTCCGGCTACGGTCACGCGCACGAGGGTCATGTCGGGTTCGTTGAAGGTGAGGCTGCGATCGAGGACGGCCTTGAAGACGGAGCGGGGTTCGACCGTGACGCCGTCGACAGTAACCGGTTTGCGCGAGGCAAGGCCGAGTTCGAGCATCGGCTTGAACAGGGCGCAGTGGCCGGGGTAGCGGATAGTCTTGTAATCGAGGAAGTCGACCGTGCCTTCGTAGGTGTCCGGAAGTGTGGACGTGCCGCCGGAGGTGTAGAAGGCTTCGAACTTTCCGAGGCCGTCGAAATCGAGTTCCTCGACCGCACTCATCGGGTTGACCGTCTTTTTGCGGCCCCCTTCGAGAATCAGGCAGGGTTCCCAGTATTCGTTGATGAGGCCTTCGGCCGAGAAGAGCATCTGGTAGTTGAGCGGCGGGCGGGGGGACTGGGGCAGGCCGCCGACACGGATCTTCACCGAGCTGACCGTATCGAGCTTCGAGACGCCGTCGGCGACGAGCACGGAGACCATGCCGGGGGCGAGACCGCAGTCGGGGACGATAACCACACCGGCAGCTTCGGCTTCGGGGTCCATGGCGAGCTGGCTGCGGACGACGTCGTTGTTGCCGCCGAGATCGACAAAGTGGCATTTGGCCTGGATAGCGGCCCGGGTCAGGCCGGGATTGTACTTATAGGTGACGCAGGAAACGACGGCGTCGTAACCCTTGAGGGCGGCCACGACGGCTTTCTCGTTGCCGGCATCGAGTGCCCGGGGGATCGCCTTGCCGTTGCCGAATTTGCCGGCGACTTCCGCGGCGAGGCGGAGTTCGATATCAAAAATGCCGACCTGTTCGACATCGTCGGCCTGCGCGAAGTCATATACCACTGCCCGGCCCATCAGGCCGGCGCCGATCACTGCGAGCTTCATAGTAACCTCTCTGTAGATCGTTTCGGAGCATCAATATAGCGCGGCGGGCAGGGGTGGCAACCACAATTCGCGCAAAAAACCGTCGGGAAGTTTCTTCCCACTCGGCGAAGAAATGAACGAATCGGCCGATAAGAAAGATAACCCGGCAATTGCGCCTAAACATATGCAGAGGGCCGATAGAGAGAGACGAATGGGGAAACTGCCGATACCAACCCCCACAGGGGAGCAGATTCTGGAGGAAGAACTGGCGGTCTACCGGGCGATCCGACCGTACATAGCCCGCTGCCTCTCCCTGAACCATGATATCAACAATCCGCTGGCGGGGATAATCGGGTACGCCGAGTTCCTGATGGAGATCTGCGATTCTCTCCCCCCGGAGCACCGGCGGTTCGTGGAGCAGATCATGGCTTCGGCCGAGCGGATTCAGGCCATTACCGAGAGTTTGTGCCGGGAAAAGATTGCGCTCAACGAGCAGATCGATGTCCGGGTGCTGGCGAAGGCGTTTGAGCCGCTCGCCCGTACGTCAGACTAGCTGATTCGCCTTCCGCAGGAACCACTCCAGCGACAACGCCCCGATCAACGCTATCAGCATCCAGAGCTGATTCCAGAAAGAGAACTCGCGCCGGTTCGAGAGGGTGACTTCCTCGAGGCTGAGGTCGTTGAGGACCCGGTCAAACTGGTCGTAGGTGTAGTAGGTCCCGCCCGTGGCCTGCGAGAGGGCCGCGAGGGTGGCCGGGTCGCCGCTCTGGTCGAACTCCTCGAGTGAGAAGGATTCGATGAGGATCGCGCCGCTGTCGACGCGGAGGACCTGGTTCTCCTTCTCCATTCGGGCGGCGTAGGTATAGCGTCCGGGAGCGAGATTGTCAAACGCGGCCCGGAAGTTGCCTTCGCCGACACCGACCAGATCACGCTGGAATTCTTCGTTTTCCGGGCCGCCGGTCAACTCGACCGCCCCGGTGACACCGGGCAGCGGACGGTAGCCGAGATCGAAGGCGAAGCCGTGGAAAGCAACCGGTTCGCCGCGGGTGAAGACTTCCTTCTCGGGTTTGACCCGGATCGGTTCGAAGTCATCTTTCACGGTAAGCCATCCGACCGTTCCCTCGATGAACCTGCGGTAGCCGGCATCATCTTCCCCGAAGCCGAGATTGACGAAGCCCCACGGCCAGAACGGTAGGACGGCCGAGGCGAACACTTTGCCGGGGCCGTGGCGGCGGTAACCGAGCGCCGGCGGCGCGCCTTCGGGATTGCGGCGGGAGGATTCGGCGAGCACGACGCCATCGGCGGCGACCGAGTCGCACAGCACGATCACTTCGAAGGGGGGCAGGGCGGCCCAGGTTTCGCGGATGGTCGACTGATCATCGGCCAGGCGGATCGCCGGGTGGAACAGGTGGCTTTCCATCGGGTCGGCGCGCTGGTCGACATACTGCACCGGCATGGCGCCGGTCTGGCAGAAGGGCAGCAGGTCGTTGAACCAGGGCACAGGCCCCCGGGCGGCGAACTGCGGACCCATCATGACCCAGAGCGCTCCCCCCCGTTCGGCCAGGTACGACTGGAGGATCTCCTGGCGGCCGTTGTAGTCGGCGGGATCGGGGTCGTGGAGGATGATGAGGTCGTAGCGGTTGAGTTCGGTTTGCGCCGAGGGGAAGCGACCGCCGAGATTGCCGGCTTTGCCGCCGGTGGCCAGCAAGTCGACCTCGTAGCGGTCGGAGCCGCTCAGGAGGCGCTTGAGGAAGCCGACCTCGTAGTCGGGGGCATCGGATACCACCAGCACCATCATGCGGCTCTTGAGAACTTTGACCGAGATCGTGCGGCTGTTGTTGCCGATGGATTCCTCGTTTTCCTGCGGGGGGACCGAGATGCTCAGGAGCTTCTGGCCGGGGACATCGGGCACATACCTGAGCGTGACTTCGCCGATCCCTCCCTCCTGCGTGACCGCAAGCTGCTCGTCATCGACGGTGCGCACGGAGTCGATCAGGCGGACATCGATCGTTTTGCCCTCGGCATTGCGCCAGTTGAGGCGGACCCTGATTTCGGCCGGGCGGCCGACGAACATGACGGGGTTGAATTCGACCTCGCCGACGCCGATATCGAAACTGCCCTGTCCGCCGGTGATATCGATGCTGATGACCGGGGTGGAGAGGGACGGAGCGACATCGAGGGGTTTGCGGCCGGAGTTGGAGTTGCCGTCGGTGACGACGAGCCAGTAGTCGTGGGGTTCGGCCATCTGCAGCTTGTCGAGCTCGAACAGAGCGTCGCCGAGGGCGGTGCGGGTGCTGTCTATTTTGCCGGGGGAGCGGTCGAGGCTGCCGCCGAAGAAGTAGGTGCTGACCTCGGTGGTTCGGGTCAGGTTCTCATAGGTCGCGCCGGAGAGGAGCGAGTCGGCGCGGGAGCGCCGGGGGCGTTCGTTCTCGACCTTGTTCATGGACAGGGATTCATCGAGGACGACCGCGATGCGGCGCGGCCGGACGTACTCGTGGGTGTAGCTGACGACCGGTTCGAAGAGGGCCAGGAAGAGCAGGATGACAGCGGTGATGCGCAGGCCGCCGAGGGTCAGGCGAAGCCACCGCGGCAGGGGGGGATTGGTTCGACGGTAGATGTAGACCGACAGGGCCACCAGCACGATCAGGGAGAGCGCGACCAGTACCGGGGAATCGGTGAGCAGTTCGACGGCCAGATCTTTGACACCAAACATAGTGCTTCTTATACGCGCGGACAGTGCTTCGGTTTTTGACAGAGATTGCCGGAAGCGCAGGGTGAGTGCGGCCGCATCAGGACGCCCGCGAAATGGTGAACTGGACCATATTCACGAGGCAGTCGTGGAAAGCGGAGGATTCGACCGGCCGAATGGCCTCGAGGCCTTCCTCGGAGAGGGATTTGGCCCGCCGGTAGGCGTAGTCGATGCCGCCGTTTTCACGGACGAAATCGTACACCCGCTGGAATGAGGCCTGCTGCTCGTGGATGCGGAGGTGGTTGACCACTTCGTCGCGGCCCGCTTTGCCGGTTTTCTTGAGGGCGTGGATGAGGGGCAGGGTGACTTTTCCGGTCATGACGTCGTTGCCCGGTTCCTTGCCGGTCACCTGGGCGTCGCCGACGAAGTCCAGCAGGTCATCGACGATCTGGAAGGCGATGCCGACTTTTTCGCCGAAATGGGCGAAGCGCTGGCGGTCGCGCTTGGTGCGGCCGGCGAGAATCGGCCCGGCTTCACACGAGACGTTGAAGAGCGACGCGGTTTTGTCGGCTATTATGGCGAGGTATTCCTCCTCGGAAAGGGCGTAGTTGCCGGTCTCTTCGATCTGGCGCAGTTCGCCGATGGAGACGCGTTCGGTGGCGCGGGAGATGGCCGCCATGAGGTCGAGCGATCCGGAGTCGACCATGATGCGGAAGGCTTTGGCGAAGAGGTAGTCGCCCATGAGGACGGAGATGAGATTTGTCCACTGGGCATTGACCGTTTCCTGCCCTCGGCGCATCTCGGACTCGTCGACAACGTCGTCGTGGAGCAGGGTCGCGGTGTGGATCAGTTCGATCGCGAGCGAAGCGTCGACCGTGAACGACGTGAAGTTGTCGGCGGCGCGGGAGGAGAGAAACAGGAAGGCGGGGCGGATTCTCTTCCCTTTCGAGCGCAGCAGGTGCTGGGCGATTGAGGTTATAAGGGGAGAATCGCCGCGCAGGTAGTCGTGCAGCTTCTGGTTGAATTCATCGAGATCCGCCTGCACCGGCGCGGTATACTCAAGCATCTGGCTCTTATCAAGCGTCACCAATCACGCACCCTTTGCTCTTTCGGTTCAAGAGGAAGAGTATAGCGACTCCCCCGTCCCGTGTCAACCGATTTGCCGCCAGTCGGCGGTCACCATTCGCGTGCGGCGCCGGAGAGAATGTCTTGGACCGCAAGACGATAGGTATCAAGATCAAAGTATGCTCGACCGTTGTGGTCGCCGATAAGTTCCACCAGGCGTTTGGGGGGGCGGGCCGCCTCGTACAACTCCCGGCCCATGGCGAAGGGGATCATTTCGTCGACCGGCGAGTGAGTGACGAGAACAGGGCAGGTGACGCGGCCGATCTTGCCGACCGTGTCGAAGTCGTACTTCAGGAGCCAGCGGACCGGAAACACGGGGAACATCTTACTGCCGATGGCGGCGAGAGAGGTGAAAGAGGATTCGACGATGAGTCCGCGGCAGGGACGCTTGACCGCAAGGTCGGCGGCGACCGCGCCGCCGAGGGAGCGGCCGAAGAGGACGATACGCGCGGGATCGATCCGGTGCTGCGCGGTCAGCCAGTCGTAGCAGGCGGCGATATCGGCGTAGGCTTCGTCTTCACCTGGCGTGCCGTCGGAGCGGCCGTAGCCGCGGTAATCGAACAGGAGAACACCGGCGCCGAGGCGGACGAGGAAGTCGAGCGTTTCGAGGCGGTGGGAGATGTTGCCGGCGTTGCCGTGGGAGAAGATGACGACGGGGGCGTCGGGAGCCAGATCCCGGGGGGGCACGTACCAGGCGTGGATGCGCTCGCCGTTATTGACCGGGATGTAGACGTCATCGTACGTGATGTTGATGTCGGCGGGGGTGATTTCGATCGTCCGGGTCGGGTAGAACACCATGCCGCGCTGGGCGAAGTACAGGTACGCGGTGGCCGCGAGAAATCCGACTGCGACAATAGCCAGGAGCCACCACATCATTCGCACCGCCATTCTTCGCATCATGGTTTGCCCGACCGGAGCGCTACGCCGGCGCTCCGGGGCCGCCGCTTACTCCCATTCGATGGTCGCGGGTGGTTTGGACGAGATGTCGTACACCACCCGGTTGACCCCCTTCACATATCGGATGATACGGTTCGAGATGTGGGCGAGGATGTCGGGGTCGATGCGCGCCCAGTCGGCAGTCATGCCGTCGACCGAGGTCACCGCGCGCAGGGCGATGACGTTCTCGTAGGTGCGCTCGTCGCCCATGACGCCGACCGCCTTGATGGGCAGGAGGACGGCGAAAGCCTGCCAGATGTCATCGTAGATGTTGAAGTTGTGCAGGTCTTCGATGAAGATGGCGTCGACTTCGCGGAGTAGGTCGCAACGCTCTTTGGTAATGTCGCCGAGGATGCGCACGGCCAGGCCCGGGCCCGGGAAGGGGTGGCGCCGGATGAACTGATCGGGGAGGCCGAGTTTGCGGCCGAGTTCGCGAACCTCGTCTTTGAACAGCTCGCGCAAGGGCTCGACCAGCTTGAGGTGCATGCGATCCTTGAGGCCGCCGACGTTGTGGTGGGACTTGATGGTCGCGGAAGGGCCCTTGAAGGAGGTCGATTCGATCACATCGGGGTAGAGCGTCCCCTGGGCGAGGAATTCGATGTCGCCGAGGTTCTTGGCGACCATCTCGAAAATGTCGATGAAGGTGTTGCCGATGATCTTGCGCTTGGCTTCGGGATCGACCACGCCGGCGAGGCGGGTGAGGAACTCCTCGGAGGCATCGATCGGGTGCAGGTTGATGTCGAGGGTGCGGAGCATGGCGGTGACATCCTCGAACTCGTTCTTGCGCAGGAGGCCGTTGTTGACGAACACGGCGTGGAGGCGGCCGCCGATGGCGCGGTTGAGGAGCATGGCGGCGACGGTGGAGTCGACGCCGCCGGAGATGCCGAGCACGACGTCTTTCCCTTCGACCTGTTCGCATATGCGGGCGATGGCGCTCTCGATAAAGGCCTCGGTGGTCCAGTCCCCTTTCATCCCGCAGACATCGAACAGGAAGTTGTCGAGGATCTTGCGGCCTTCGTTGGTGTGGTGGACCTCGGGGTGGAACTGGACGCCGTAGCGTTTGTGCTCGAGATCGGCGATCGCGGCGACCTCGAGGCTGTCGGTCGAGCCGATGATCTGGTAGCCGGGGGGCATTTTGGCGACCGAGTCGCCGTGGGACATCCAGACTGTCGACGACTGGGGGATACCGGCGAACAGGCTGTTCTCGTCCTTGACGTGGAATCTGGCCCGCCCGTACTCCCGGGTGTCGGAGGCCACGAGGGTGCCGCCGAAGCGGTCAGCGAGCAGCTGGAGGCCGTAGCAGATGCCGAGAATGGGGAGGTCGGTTTCGAAAAACTGCGCATCCAGCCGGGGGGACCCCGGTTCGGAGAGCGAGGCCGGGCCGCCGGAGAGGATATAGCCGCGGACGTTTTTGTCGCGGTACGCGCGCAGGTCGTGGTTGAAGGGGACGATTTCGCAGTACACGCTGGCTTCGCGGACGCGCCGGGCAATCAGCTGAGTGTACTGCGAGCCGAAATCAAGAATGAGAATCATTTCGTGGTGTGCCGCCACCGTTGCTGCCTCCGCTTTCTTCGTTAACGAGCATCGTATCTTTGCAGTAGTATTCGCGCGGGAGGGGGTAATCCTCGACATAGTGCAGGCCGCGCGATTCCTTGCGCATCAGGGCGCACCGGATAATCAGTTCCGCGACCGTCGCCATGTTGCGCAGTTCGACCACGTCGTAGGTCGCCGGCGTGGCGAGGTAGTACTGCTCGATCGCGTTCTTGAGTCTTTGTACGTTTTCGAGGGCCAAAAGGAGGCGATCCTCGGTTCGGACAATGCCGACAAAATCGGACATGACGCGGGTGAGCTGGCGACGGTCGTGGGCGATGAGCACCTTCTCCCTCGGGTACTGGAGCGACGAGTACAGCGATGAATCGATGGTGGACATCGGGGCGACCTCGGCCACTTCGATGTACCGGCAGGATTTCATGGCCGCCCGCTTGGCCATGACGACCGCTTCGAGCAGGGAGTTGGAGGCGAGGCGGTTGGCGCCGTGCATGCCGGTCATGGCCACCTCGCCGGCGACATAGAGGCCGGCCAGGTCGGTTTCGCCGTTGACATTGGCCACCACCCCGCCGCAGGCATAGTGCGCCGCCGGAACAACCGGGATGGGGCGGGCGGTGATGTCGAACCCGCGTTCAAGGCAGGTCTTGTAGATATTAGGGAAGCGTTTCCTGACGAATTCGGGTTCGCGGTGGCTGATATCGAGGAGAACATACTCCTCGCCGCTTTCCTTGAGTTCCTTGTCGATGGCGCGCGCCACGATGTCGCGCGGGGCGAGGTCTTTCATCTGGTGGGCGCCATCCATGATGAGCCGGCCATCGATCGTCTTGAGCAGGCCGCCTTCGCCGCGCACCGCTTCAGAGATCAAAAACGGCCAGCGCCCGGGGCTGTAGAGGGTGGTCGGATGGAACTGGACGAATTCGAGATTGCTGACCGGGACGCCGGCGCGGTAGGCAATCGCGACACCATCGCCGGTCGCGATCTTGGGATTGCTGGTATGGAAGTAGACCTGCCCGAGGCCGCCGGTGGCGAGCATGGTCGAGGTCGCGACGAAGGAGTAGAAGTTGCGGTCGACCTCAGAGAAGATGTAGGCGCCGGCGCAGGCGGGCCGCCCGCCCGAGGTCCCCTTGATCAAGTCGAGGGCAATGTGGTCGCGGAAGATGTCGATGCGCCCCTTGCGGGCTTTGACCGCGGCAAGCAGGGCGCGCTCGATTTCTTTCCCGGTGAGGTCATCGGCGTGCACCACGCGGGCGACGGAATGTCCCCCCTCGCGGCCGAGCGCGTACCCCTGTTCGGTGCGGGTGAATTCGACGCCGAGATCGACGAGGTCGCGGATGACGGTGGGGGCTTCCCGCACGATCGTTTCGACCACGCCCTCATGGCACATGCCCGCGCCGGCGTCGAGCGTGTCGGCGACGTGGGCGTTGAACGAATCGGTTCCGGCGAGGACAGCGGCAATGCCGCCCTGGGCGCGGTTGGTGCTCGAGTCGGTCTCCCCTTTCTTGGTGACGATGGCAATGCGGGCATCGGGGCGGATGGTCGCCACTTCGATGGCATAGAACAGCCCCGCGATACCGCTGCCGATCACGAGAAAATCGTAGTGACGTTCCATCAGTTGCCGGCCTTCACCAATCCCAATTGCTGTTCGATGTGAGCCACCAGTTGTTCTTCCCCGGGGTCCAGATCCACTGACTGGGCAAGATAATACATCTCGCGCCCGAAATCAAAGTCCCGGATTTTGACCCAGTCCTTGCCGGTGGTCACAATGACGTCGGAATCGTGTTCGTCGGCCACCGCCTTGATCCGTTCGAGGGTTTCGCGGTCGTACTCCTGATGGTCGGAAAGTTCGAGGGCGAAGTCGAGGTCGCCGGAGAGGACCGAGACCTGGCGCCGGAGCGGCTCGAAGTTGCCGACACCCGCAAACAGGAAGGTTGATTTATCCTCGAGGTATTTGATCGGGTAGCGGCGGTCACGTCCGACAAGGGTGTGGATGGAGAACTGGGCGGTGTAGTGGGCAGCGCGGGGGGCGATGCGCCGCAAGCGCTTGCTCAGCTTGCCGATATCCCGCGCGAAGTTGGACCGGGTGATGACGATGACATGCGCCCGCTTGAGGGCGGAGCGGGGTTCGCGCATCACGCCAAAGGGGAACGGCGCCATAACGCGGCCCGGCAGAGCGGCATCGTACGTGACGAGGTCAAGGTCGCGGGCCAGGCGGTAGTGCTGGAAGGCATCATCGACTATAATCACCTGCGGATGGTAGTCGCTCGCGGCGAGAGATCGGGCGGCCTCGCTCTTGGAGTCATCGATGGAGAAGATCGCCCCGGGAACGAGGTGGGCCAGCAGGAGGACTTCGTCGCCGATGTCTTCGGCGCGGCATTCCTGCAACCGGTAGCCGTCGCCAATCACCGGATCGTGGCTCTCGCGGCCGTAGCCCGAGGAGACAATCCCGACCCGGATGCCGTCGGCGAGCAGCCCGCGGGCAAGGACCTCGACCATGGGGGTCTTGCCGGTGCCGCCGACCGTGATGTTGCCGACGCCGAGAACCGGGACCGGGACGCGGATCCGGTTTTTCGTGAAGCGGCGCTGGATGCGCGGGATGAAGCGGTAGATGATCGAAGCCAGCCACAGCGGCAGGGCCAGGAGCCCCCAGGGGGACAGCCCTTCGTGCCGCAGGAACTTTTTCCAGGTTCTCTCAAGCATGGTCGAGTTTTGCCAGCACATAATCGCCGGTGACGGCCACCGCCGATGTACTCAGGTCATGTTCCGTTTTCCGGGCGAAGGTCCGCCGTCCGTCGCGCACGGCGCGGACGGTGTCGGTGAGCGCGGTGCTGTCGGCCACCCGGGCGCCGTAGTTGTGCGATTCGATGTACTCGGCGGCGTCGGCAACGTTTCCGAGCGATGGGCCGTAGAGGACCGGCGTACCGGCCCAGACCGGTTCGAGGATGTTGTGGCCGCCGATATCGACCAGCGTACCGCCGACAAACGCGAGGTCGGCCGCCATGTAAAGATCCATCAACAGCCCCATCCGGTCAACAATGACTACGGGGGCGCCGCTGACCGGGTTGCCGTAGATGTCCGGTTCAATCCCGCTGTCCCGGCACACCTGCCGGACTTCGTCGAGACGCTCGACATGGCGCGGGGCGATGACCAGCCGACAGCGGCCATCGTCAGCGCGCAGGCGGGTGAGCATCTCGACCAGCAGGCTCTCCTCCCCCGGGCGGGTCGAACCGGCCACGACAAGGAAGTCGCCGGGAGCGGCGCCGAGGTCGGCGCGAATCCGCGCGATCCGTTCATCGTAGCGAGGCCACAGCGGGGCATCAAACTTCATGTCGCCCACCACCCGGTACTTCGTTTCCGGCACACCGAACCGGCGGTAGCGCGCGGCATCGAGTTCCGACTTGAAGAAGAAGCGGTCGTAGCGAGCCAGCAGCCGAGCGAGGAACGATCCGATGAGCCGGTACCGCTTGAAGCCGGTGTCGGACATCCGCCCGTTCACCAGAATTACGGCGATACCGCGTTCCGACGCCAGCGTTATGAGGTTGGGCCAGATTTCGGTTTCGGCGATCACGAGGCAGCGGGGACGGATCCGGTCGAGGACCCGGGCGACGACGGTGGTTGTGTCGGCCGGAAAGTATCGCACCGCGACAGATTCGGGGAGAAGCCGTCGGGCCGACTGGAACCCCTGTTCGGTGATCACGGTGAGGTAGATCCGGATGGCCGGTCGCTTGCGGCGGAGGTACTCGCACAGGTGCGAGAGGACTTTCACTTCGCCGACCGAGGCGGCATGCAGCCAGACATCGGCCGAAGAGTCGTCGGCGTTGAGTCCGAGGCGGTCCCGCCACATCTGGTGCCCCCGGGCGGCGCGGAGACGGGTCACCGGGTAGGTGGCGATGTGAATAAACCTGGTGAGCAGGCGATAGGCGGTTAGCAAGGCTTACTTTCTTCCGATATGCCCGACAATCAGGTGTGCGGCGCGGTCGGAGGCGCCGAGGCCTCCGAGCAAACCCGGTACTTCGCGCAGCCGATCGAGTGTCTGCCGGTAGTGCGCGTCGTGGTCCCAGTACCGGTTGAGCGCCTCCAGCATCCGTTCGGGCGTGGCCTCGTGCTGAAGCAGCTCGGGAGCGATCTCTCTGCCCGCAACCAAGTTAACGAGGGCGATTTTGTCAAGCGTGATCAGGCGGCGGGCAATCTGATAGGTGATCTCCCCCGTCCGGTAGACAACCACCATGGGACGGCCGATGATGCCGGTCTCGAGGGTGGCAGTGCCGGACGCAGTGAGCACAAGGGCGCTGTCATGGATGAGGCGGCGGGAGTCATCGAACGAGATTGAAATGGCGTCACCCCGGTACGGGGCCATGGCTGATTCATAGTCGAAAGCTCCCTCCACGCCGGCGACCACGGCGCGGGTGCCATGAGCGCGAGTGAAGGCACGGGCGGTTTCGAGCATAGGGTGGAGCATGCGCTCGATCTCCTGCGGGCGGGATCCGGGCAGGAGTGCGAGGCCGCCGGACTTCTTGTCGGGCGGCTCGGAAGCGATGTACTGCGCCGGAATGTCTTCCAGCAGGTAGTGCCCGACGAAACAGGCGTTGACGCGGGTGTTTTCGTAGAACCGCTGTTCGAACGGGAGGATCACGAGCATCAGGTCGACCAGTTCCTCGATCTGCGCGAGGCGCTTCTTCCCCCACGCCCAGAGTTGGGGCGAAATGTAGTAGATGATCGGGATACCGAGGTGTTTCACCCGTTTCGCGAGACGGAGGTTGAAGCCGGGGTAGTCGACAAGCACGATGGCCTCGGGACGGCGGCGGGTGATTTCATCGACACACCGGTGCATCAGTCGCCGGAAGAAGAAGAAGCGGCGGGCGACCTCCCAGAAGCCGATAACGGCGAGGTCGTTTCCCTCGGCGAGTTGATCCTGCCCGAGTTGGCGAAGTTTTGTTCGGCCCAGTCCGAAGAGGCGGAGCTCGGGATCGAGGGTGCGCAGGGACGCAACGAGGCGCGCCGAGGCGTTGTCTCCCGAGAGGTCACCGGCTGAGAGAAATAGCTCCATAGGGTTTGCCGATCAGGCGTGGGCCAGCATCTGGTCCAGCGACTGCCGGCCGGCCTTCTCGACCTCGAGCGCGACGCGGAGGGCCTCGATGCCCTGTTCGAGCGGAACGGCCACCGGGGATTGGTCGAGAATCGCCCGGAGGAACGCGGTCAGTTCCATCTGGAGCTGATCGCCGCCGGTGTCGCCGCGCTTGGAGTAGACCAGTTCGCGCCCCGATTTGCCGAGCGGGACTTTAAATCCATCGGTGGTCTCCCCCGGTTCGGCCAGGCGGTAGAGGTCGGCCTGTTTTTTGGCGAGGTCGAGCGAGAAGTAGCCGGAGGGCTGGAAGATGCGCAGCTTGCGCATGACGTTGAGCGAAATACGGGAGGCAGTGAGATTGGCCACGGCGCCGTTTTCCATGGTCAGGCGGGCGTTGGCGATATCGGCCTGATCGGAGACGACAGCCACCGCGGAGGCCCTGATATCGGCGACGCGTGACTGGGTCAGGGTCAGAACGAGGTCGATGTCGTGAATCATGAGGTCGCGCACCACGGCGACATCGGCGCCGCGGGGATCGAATGCGGCGAGGCGGTGGGCTTCGATGAAAGCGGGACGAACACCCAGTTCGAGAACCGCCTGGACCGCGGGGTTGAAGCGCTCGATGTGGCCGACCGCGACCCTGGCGCCGGTCCTCGCGGCGAGACAGGACAGGTCTTTAGCCTCTTCGAGAGTGGAGGTGACCGGTTTTTCGATCAGGCAGTGCACGCCTCTGGCCAGAAGGATGCTTGCGACCTCGTGGTGAATCGTGGTGGGCACGACGATCGAGGCGGCCTCGACCGCGTCAGCCAGGGCTTCGACTGTCGGAAAGGGCGTGACGTTGTATTCGGCGGCGTACTTCTGCTGTTTTTCCGGGTCGACATCGTAAAAGCCGACCAGTTCGGATTCGGGGATCTGGGAGAGCCAGCGCAGGTGGTGGCGGCCGAGAGCGCCGACGCCGACTACTCCGGTGCGTATTTTCATCATAGCTGATCGTTCTCTCAACTGGCAGCGTCCGGCGCAGAGACAGGGCACTTCGCGGTCGGTGCGACACGGCGCACTGCGTACGTTCTTCTGCGGGAAGGTAACTAAATAGAAAGGGCGGCAAAAGGATTATTGTCGCCCGCACAATGGGATGGCAGGTGCTACCGCCGCGGCTTCCGCATAATCACGAAGTTGAAATCGTCCAGCTCGCGGGAAACGTCGAAACCGGCCGCTTCGCAAATCCCCCTGGCCCGGTGGTTGTCACAGTGAACGCCGAGTTCGAGCCAGGTGACTGCGGGCGAGGCCTGCCGCTCGAGGTCGGCGAGCACCCGGCGGGCGACTCCCTGTTTCTGGAATTCGGGGCGGACAAAAAGGCCGTGGATATGCAGGGTGTCGCCGCGCTCTTCGCTCCAGTGGAAGCCGACCTCGATGCCGTGCAGGGTGATCGCGGCGACTCTCCCCCGGGTGCGGAAAAGGTACTCGAATTCCGCCTGATTCATGCCGAGGAGTACGAGCGACGGCTCGAGGAAGTCGGCGGCGTGCTCGTAGATCATTTGCAGAAAGGTGGGGTACTCGATCTCTTCGGCGGGACGGCAGACGATTCCCGTTTCCTGTTCCATAACAAACCTCCCTCGGTCTCCTGGTGTGGCGGCAACCGGCCTTCTGGTCGGATCGGTTGCCGAGCTTACGCCCCTGCGGTGAACGGACTATTTGGTCAGCCCGCGGGTGGAGCGGGCGAGAAAATCAAGGATCGTCTGGACTTCCGGGGTCTTCTCCAGTTCCCCGTCAATGCGTTCGACTGCCTGGGTGGTGTTCAGGCCGCTGAAGAAAAGGAGCTTGAAGGCATGTTCGATCGAGGTGATCGACTCTTTGCTAAAACCGCGCCGCCGCAAGCCGATGGCGTTATGCCCCATGACCTTCAAGGGATACCCGCCGCACAGCGCATACGGACAGACATCCATGGGAACGCGGAAGCCGCCGCCGATCATACAGTGGGCGCCGATCTTGACGAACTGGTGCACAGGCAGGACGCCGCCGAGGATGGCGAAGTCGTCGATTTCGATGTGGCCGGCGAGATTCACCGCATTGGCGAGAATCACATTGTTGCCGATGACGCAGTCGTGGGCGATGTGGGAGTAGGCCATGAGGAAGCAGTCTTTCCCGACAGTCGTGCGGCCGTGGGCGACGGTGCCTCGGTTGATCGTGGTGTACTCGCGAACGACCGTGCGGTCGCCGATCTCTGCGAGCGTTTTTTCGCCGCCGAACTTGAGATCCTGCGGTTGGGTGGCGATCACCGCGCCGTGGGAAATGGAGCAATTGGCGCCAATACGGGCGCCGGACGCAAGCAGCACGGAGGACGCGATTTTGCTCCCCGGGCCGATCTTGACGTCGTCTTCGATGATCGTGTGCGGGCCGACCGTTACGTCGTCAGCCAGCTCTGCTTTCGGTGAAACGATTGCGCTGGGATGAATAACACTCATCGGTCTCTAACCATTGCCATAAAATCGGCGCTGGCGACCAGCTCGCCGTCGACAAACGCCTCCCCTGACATCTTGCAGGTCATGCGGCGGAACGAATGCATCTGCAGTTCGAATCGGAGCTGATCTCCCGGCACGACCGGTTTACGGAACTTGGCATTGTCAATCGCCATGAAGTAGACAACCTTGGTCTCCGGCTCGGCGATTGCGTTGAGCAGGAGGACTCCCCCGGCCTGCGCCATTGCTTCGAGAATGAGCACGCCCGGCATGATCGGATGCCCCGGGAAATGCCCCTGGAAGAACGGCTCGTTGATCGTGACATTTTTGATCGCGGTGACCCGTTTGTCCGGCTCGAGGTCGAGGATCCGGTCGATCATGAGGAACGGGTAGCGATGCGGCATGATGCGCTGGATTGCGTCAATATCAAACAGCGCCGCCGAACCGCGGCCGGAGTACTTGCCGGCGATCTTCTTCTTCTTGTAGAGGTCGCGCATCTTTTTGGCGAGCGCGACATTGGCCTTGTGACCGGAGCGAGCCGCGAGGACGTGCCCCTTGAACGGTACGCCGATCAGGAACAGATCGCCGAGCAAGTCGAGCGCCTTGTGGCGCACCGGCTCGTTATAGAATCGCAGAGGGATATCGTTGATGATGCCGGTCTTGCCGACAAACGCCTGATCCTTGAGATTGAGGGCGGCGCGGATGCGGTCGACCTCGACCTGTCCGCCGTCGGAATCGTAAAAGACGATCGCCGTGTCGAGCCCGCCGCCTTTGATCAGACCGCAGGCTTTGAGCGACTCGACCTCGGAGAGGAAACAGAAGGTCCGGGCGGGAGCAAATTCCTCGACAAACTCCGTCTGCAGATCCTGCAGGGTCGTGTACTGGGTACCGAGCGACGGATTCTTGTAGTCGATCAGGAAGGTGATGCGCAGGTCGTTGGAGGGAGCGACGACGATATCGACGCCGCGCTCGGGTTCGCTGTAGGTGATCGGCGTGTCGATTTCGAGGTAGACCTTGTCGGCGTCCTGATCCTCGATCCCCGCCTCAAGGATCTTGTCCACATACGGTTTCGCGGAACCATCGCCGATCGGCGGCTCGTTGTTGTCCAGTTCGACAATCATGTTGTCGATCTGGAGTCCGGCGAACGCGGCCAGGACGTGCTCGACCGTGTGGACCCTCGCCTCGCCATCCTGCAGCGTGGTGCCTCGGGCGATATCGACGACGTGATCGATGTCGGCGATAACCGAGGGTTTCCCCGGCAGATCGGCGCGGACGAACCGGATGCCGTGATCCGGGGGGGCCGGCAGAAAGGTCATGGTGCAGGTGTTGCCGGTATGCAACCCGACGCCGGACAAGGAGATGGGGGTCTTAATGGTTCTCTGCTTTTCGTACATAGTCGCTTCCGTTTCAACGAATTCGCCGGATGATACAAGAAAGCCGACGGCGGCTCAAGTTGTTTTTTGGCCTGGCCCTTTAACCCGAATCGGGTTGACAACCCCGCCGGCGTTGCCTAGTCTGTGTGCAGACAGCGCTCCGCGCGCGGTCCTCGACCTGAGAGTGCATTGTCCTGCTCGCGTGCAGTCGGCAATAACGGCGGGGAGAATACTATGAACAGACGACACCGGGTTGCTTTCTGGCTCCTGTCATTCGCGACCGCAGCCCTGATCGCGTCGGCAGCGCCTGCCGAAGACCTGCGAGCGGTATCCGACTCGGCCGCCTCGCCATCATCGTCTTCCCTCTCGGACTCCACCGCACAGTACCAGTCGTCGGTTGGGATCAGATCCCGGCTGGGATCCGGTTCGCTGGTGGCCGCCTACTCCCCGCGTCGTATCGGCTATCGCTCCCCCCTGTGCGACTGCATCGATCCGTCCTGGTTCATCCGCACCTTTCACTCGCGGAACATCGACTTACCGCCACGCGGGTACGATTGGTTCCGGGAGGAACACTGGGCGCTGACCGAGGCCCTCTACCGCTCCGCCCTGGAGAACCCTGACCGGGACGGCCGGGTGACGCTTCTTGACCCCCGACCGCGGACCGGCTGGCGCTGGATCTCCGAGTCCCGAGTACCCTGAGATTATTTCTGCAGTGTCCCGTTCACCTTCGCCTCTTCGCACTTGATCTCCATCGCGGCGGCATCGACCGATTCATCGAGGTAGTGCGCCAGCGCCTCGGGGCTGATACAGTGGTGCTCCCGGCGCCGCGCGATACGCTGGATATTAAGCAGGTGGCGGGCGCTGATGTTGTCGGTGGTGATGTTCTTCCCGCCGGAGCCGCAGCCAAGCGTCAGCGACGGCTGGAGCGAATTGTAGGTGCCGCCCAGCGCCCCCTGCGAGGCGGGGGTGTTGACCAGGATACGCCCGGCGTTCATGGTCGAGGCGAAATAGCGGATGCGCTCCTCGTTGTTGGAGAACATGCTGATCGTGTGCCCGAGACCGCCGTTGTGGTTGATCTTGCGGCAGAGCTCGATCGCGTGGTCGAGCCCGTTGGCGACATAGAAAGCGAGCACCGGGGCGAGGATCTCCAGCGACAGCGGCGACTGCGGCCCGACCTCCTCGAGTTCGGCGATCAGGAGGGTCGTGTCCGGGGGCACGTCGATTCCGGCCATCTGCGCGATCTTGACAGCCGGCTGGCCGATCACCTCGACCCGCATGACGCGGGAGGTTGCGTTGAACGCGACCGGTTCGAGCTTCCTGATCTCGTCGGGCGTCAGGAAGTGCGCGCCCTTCTCGCGGAAGAGCCGTTTCATCTCCTCGACATGGCAAGCCCGCACGACCAGCGCCTGTTCGCTGGCGCAGACGGTGCCGTTGTCGAAGGTCTTTGACATGAAGATCTGGTCGACGGCGAATTTGATATCGGCGCTCTTGCCGATAAACACCGGCACGTTGCCCGGCCCGACGCCGATAGCGGGATTGCCCGAGCTGTAGGCGGCACGGACGAGCGCCTCGGAGCCAGTGGCAAGGATCATGGCGACTTTGCGGTGTCTGGTCAGCGCGATTGTCTCTTCCTCAGTCGAACGCCCGACCCACTGCACGCAGTGCTCGGGAGCGCGGGCGGCGAGGGCGGCTTCGTAACACACCTTTGCGGCCTCGATCGAGCACTTGCGCGCCGCGCCATGGGGGCGGATGATGATCGGATTGCGAGACTTGAGCGAGATGAGAATCTTGAAGAGGACGGTCGAGGTGGGATTGGTGATCGGCGTGAGGGCGAAAATCGGGCCGATCGGCTGGGCGATCTCGATTATTCCGCTCTCCTCGTCCTCGGAGATCACGCCGACAGTCTTCAGGGCGCGAATGTCCTCATAGACGAAGCGGGTGGCGATGACATTCTTGATGACCTTGTCCTGCCAGACGCCCAGGCCGGTCTCCTCGACCGCCATTTTCGCCAGGCGGATGCGCTGGTTGAACCCGGCGCGGTAGACAGCGGTAACGATGCGGTCGGTCTGCTCCTGATCCAGATGTCGGAACAGCTCGGCGGCCGTTTTGGCGCGGTTCATGATAGCGTCGATGTCGAGCTTCCTGATTACCGTTTCGGTCATGGCGAATAGCTTCCTCCGGAAAGGCTGATATGACCCGGTGTGGGTCGTAGTGGTCCATGAGGGACCCGCTGGGGCAATATACGCGGTGGAAAGGGGATGGCAAGCGGGAATGTGGCGGTCAGCGGGTGTGCTGTTCTTCCCGCTGGTGCCGTTTGAGTTTCTCGGTGCGGCCGACCTGGTGGCGACGCTCCGGGTTCGACCACCGGGCATGGCGGTCGGGGGTGATGCCGTGGCCGTAGCGCTCGACATAAAAGTAGGCCAGTTCGGTCCCGAAGAAGATAATCAGCGCCGAGTAGTAGACCCACACGAGCAGGACGACAAACGACCCCGCCGCGCCATAGGCGGACCCGATGCTGCTGGTGCCGAGGTACTGGCCGATACCAAACTTCCCGATGTTGAAGAGCACGGCGGTGATCAGTGCGCCCACCGCGACATCCCCCCAGCGGATATCGGCATCGGGGAGGTACTGGAGAATGGCGCCGAAGGCGATGAAGTAGACCAGAAGCGATACGGCGAGGTTCACTCCCTGCCAGATCCAGCCCTCCCCCGAGACAAGGGCGGAGAGGACGGCGCTCACGGCAAGCGAGACGAGAAGCAGGAATCCGACCCCGAGGATCATGCCGAGCGAAAGGAGCCGCTTCATGAAGAACTCCTTAATCTCGCGTCCCGGTTCAGGCTCGATCCCCCAGATCCGGTTCATGGATTTCTGGAGCTGCACGAACACGCCGGTGGCCGAGAACAGCAGGGTGACCAGACCGATCAGGGCCGAGATGCCGCCGGCGATTTTCTGTTCGGCGGCGTGCTGCACGACAACATCGATCGCCTCGCCGGCCTGTTCCCCGAGGAGGGCTTTGATCTCGCCGATGAGTTTGGTGTGGATCTGGTCGCCGAAGAATCCGGCGGCCCCGATCAGGATCACGACGAGGGGGGCCAGCGACAGGGCGGTGAAGAACGAAACTGCACCGGCGAGGGTGAAGACATCGTCCTCGAAAAATTTCCAGATCGCGTCTTTGATCATGCGGAGCACGCCCATAAAGATCATCCTGAACACGGGGTTATGCGGAAAGGTGTATGGCCGGGTGTTATCTAAGAAAAGTGCCGGAGACGGCGAAATGTTCCGACCGTGATCGAGATGTGCGCTCAGCGGGAAATGATCGCCGCGCCGACCGAGAGGTCGTTCCAGAAGCCGCGTTTGGCCTGCTGCCACTGGCGGAGAATTTCGGCCTGAATGTCGGAGTAGGAGCGGAGCCGGACATCCTCGCCCCGCTGGAGAGCAGCGGCGATGGAATCGACTCGCCCGAGGAATGGCTCGTCGGGAGTGATAAACTCGGCCCCGCGACCGGTCTGGGTGAAGGCGCGGAACCACATCGCGGGGAGAGAATCGGCCGGAAAGTGGGGAAGTTGCCCATCCAGGGTTGGAATGATGCCAGTCCGCAGCCATACAGCATCGCTCGTCCGCGCCCCCTGCCCAACCGCGATCGCCTCGGGGCCCTTCGCGAACAGATCATATTGCCAGCCTGATTTCATGAAGATGACCAGGTGATCATTGGTCGAGGTGGATACCTCTGCGGGGTAGAAGGCCACCGAATCGATATCTTCGGCGCGAAGCAGTTTATCCGGTCCGGTCCAGTTCCCGTCGGCGACACTCTCGAGGTTACGCAGATGCGCGGCCGTCATCCCGTGGTAGTACTGAAGCGACGCTCCGACGTCCACACCGGCTATCTGGTACCGAGCCAGCGGCATGAAGCGGTTGCCTCCCCGGTACTTCGTATCCATAGCCCACGCGGCCAACGGCGAACCAGTGCCGTTGCCGTAGGCGAGGCCCAATTCGAACTGCTGCACAGTCGATCCATCTGGAACTGAGTATCCGAAGCCTCCCTCGACAAACGGATTCATGTTTGTCCCGGCGATCTGGCCGAGGTGCAGGAAAGCATAGCGGAAATCCTCGTCGGACGACCAATACCTTGCCGCGCTGAGATGCGATATGAAAACGGGAAAAGCCAGACCCAGGCCGATATTGGCGTTTTCGCCAGCGCCGTAGTAGAAGTGGAAATCCGGGATAGGGCTGGGGGCGTTGAGCCCTCGCAGATCATAGTGCCATGTGACATACACCGCCGACTCTTCCTCGCCGAGCGGCTGGGCTGGGACGAAGTAGTGCGTGGTGCCGCAGCCGGAGAGGAGGATCATCGCCGGGAACAGCAGGACAGACCACTTTTTCACGACGGTCGCCTCTCCCTCACACCCACGCTCCTACCACCAGACCTGCTCGCCGCCGTCCCACGTGAAAATCCGCGCCTCCTCCCCGTCGGCGGCGGGAACAAGACGGTACAGGCCAGCTGACGGGGTCAAAAACACCAGCGGATCATCGGAAGCGATCGCTTCCCCCACCGAGGTCCACTCGCCGTTCCAGAAGCAAAGGGTGTAGACCTCGCCAATCTTCAGGCGCGAGCCGGAGACGGTCTCGGAGGACTTGTCCATAGCCCGACTCATCATGGCGCCGCAGATGATGTCCACCGGTTCGGCCATGTCGGCGATCAACTCGCGGCGGGTGCCATCGGGCTGGAGGATGAAAGCGTTACCGATGGGGACGATCTTTTCGTTCACATACAACCCCGGCAGGTAGGCAATTTCACGCGCCATGTCTTTGAAGATTACGCGTTTCCCGCTGATCGCGGCCCACTGGATCGGTTTCCACTCGCCATCGTTGAAAACACAGAGATAGGCGAAGCGGATCGAGTCGGGCGGGAGCGAGTCGAGCGTGACGAGGACATCGGAAACCTCGCCGTAGGACGCGGTGACATCGATATAGCTCTTGCCGCCGAGCCATCCGGGGACTTTGGTCGTGGTGTCGCCTTTGATGAAGGCGAGGTTCTGGCGCTGTTTGGCGAACGACTTGCGGTAGACTTTGGCCGGTCTGCCCGGCAGGCCGTAGCTGCCGGGATTGGCCTCGGCGCCCATGAAGGGAATCGCCTGTCCGCCGGGGAGGAGGATCGCATTCCAGGCGTGGTTGTTGCCGCTGGTGGCCCAATAGGGGGTGTAATCGGACGTCACCGCAAGGCCGTTGGCCCGCATCGCGTAGATCGTGAGGTTGGTCATATCCTCGCAGCGGCCGAGGCCGGTGCGCTTCATCTCGGCGAGCCCCTGATCGGTCGGGTGGAAGTACCAGCGCTGGTCGAAAGTGAACCACTTCATGATGTCATTATTGATCAGGGAGGCGGCCTCGATCGGATCGGTCGAGTCTTTCATTTTAGCCGGGAGGTCGGCGTAACGGGCCATCAGTTCTTTCCGCCACGGTTCCAGCGGTTCGTTGCTGCCGCGGTAAGGCAGGACGCCTTCGCGGAATTCCTCGTAGCTGAGGCCCTTCGCCCAGGGGCGGGTGCGCCAGGCCTCGAAAGCCAGCTCGATGTTCTCGATCAGGTAATCGGCCTTGATCGTCTCGATGTCTTTCGCCGCGACCGCGCTGTGGAAATCCAGTCCGGGGTGGGCCTTGTCAAGGGCCTCGAAGACGACCAGCAGCGAATCGTAGTTCGGGAACGCGGTGGCATCCCAGGCGAGCGTGTCCCCGGTCGAATCGATCAGGTCGTAGGTGACGTAGCTGTGCCCCTCCATGTTGCCGATGAGCCATCGGGCGGCATCGAGCATGAGGGTGTCCCCCTTCTCGGTGAAGTGGACCAGGACTTTCTCGAGCTCGGGCCTGTTGTCGCCGGCGGCAGCGAGCGCCGCGGCGAGGTCGTTTTCGCTCTGCGCCGAAATGGCCTGCTGACGGGATACGGCCATGGCGAGGCCGAAAGCGATCACTATGACAGCGAGGAGGATTCCCTTCCAGATATTCTTCATCTTGACCGGCTATATATGATGTTGCTGTTGTTTTCGTGATTATACAGTCCTTTCTATGCGCTCCACAAGCCCTCTTCTCGGCCGGAGCAAGATTGACGATTGCTCACACCTCCTTGAGCGATTTCACCTGCCGAAGGCGGCGGAAAAGCTGGATATACTCCCGAACCATCACCTCCTCCGCCTCGGACAACCCCTCCATCATAGGGATGCCGATACGGAGGACAGCGCGGATCATGTCGGAGGTGGTGCGGTCGTACTTTTTGGCCAGACCCTGGAGCTTTTCCTTCATGTCGAAGGTCACGAAGACGGTCAGGCTGTGTTCGGTGCGACGGCGGCTGGGTTGTTTCTCAGCGTTCATGGCAGTTCCTCCCGATTATGTTGGTGTCAGGTTGTTCGGTGTCCGGCCATGGGGCCAGGTGCAGGTGGTAGCGGGCGTGGCCGATCAGGGCATGGGGGGAGCGCAGGTCAAGGGCGGTCTGCTCCCGGATCGCCCGCATAATCGGCCGCCAGGACTGGTCAGGGCGTTTGGCCGCTATGATCCGGTCGATATCGCCGCGCCCCGGATGGCGGCAGATCGGGCATCCGACGCTCTCCCCCACGTCGAGCCCGAAGCGCTGGTTGACAAACGCCGCCAGCAGGCTGCACAGCCGGCGTTTGACGCGTCTGTGCATGACCGCGAGACGGGCATGGGGCAGACCGGTGGTGTCGGCCAGATCCGGGAGGGTCCTCCCGAGGACATACACCTGGTAGATCAGATCCTGCTGATCCGGATCAAGGCGGCTGACCGCCGCCCGGACCGCCGCGATGACCGGTTCGGCTGTCCGGCCGACCTGCGTCGCGGAAGCCCCCGGCCCGTTACCGTCTTCCGTTTCAAACTGGAACAGGGCGTGTTGACCGGAGTACCGGTCGACGACCCCTTCATGGAATATGATTCGATTCTTACGCATGTCTCTCCTCCATGCCCGAAAGGAAAGCCGGGCGGGCGGTTTTGTCTACCACGTGAGGATCACACGTCGGCCGACCGGATCGGGCCGGCCGTATCACGTGAATCACATAGGAGGGGGCAGGATCTCGCTTCGGGCTTTCCTTTGCCGCGCGAAGAGCGTATCCTGTCGGCAGGAATGGCCGTCAAGGCAGAAGTGATTTCGGGCGATATTGTAAAAAAAGGGGTCCGGCGGCGTATTCCTGCAACTGTCGCCGAGTCGGACCCGTTTGTGGTATATGGAGGACCGTGTTGGAAGAGCAGTCATTCGAACGGATACCGGTGTACGATCCACTCCCGCCTGAACCGGCCTATATGTCGTGGTTCAAGGAGTCCTGGCAAAACAGCGGGTTTCGCCCCACCTGGCTGACCTGGCTGACGCTGGCGCTGATGGGGGTGTTGTACCCTGCGATTTCGGTGCTGTTTTCCGAAGACCCCTCGGTGACGTTGCGAAGCCTCAACGACACGATGCGCCTGATCATGCTCCTGGGCACGATTGTAATCCAGTGGATCGGGTTCATCATAATCGTGGCGGCGGTGGAGCTTGAGCGGACCGGGTTGCAGGGGCTCGGATTCAAGCGTATCCGCGCGATCGACTTCGCCTGGGCCGGGGCATTCCTCCTCGCCTCCAACCTCCTGCTCTCCGGGTTGGCCTGGGTGCTGGCGCAGATGGGGATGCCGATGTCCGGGGATATCAAGTTCCTTATCCCCGAGGATGCGGTCGGACGGGTAGTCTGGGTCGGTGTCTCGATCACCGCCGGGGTGGTCGAGGAGACCGCCTTCCGGGGCTACCTCATGACCCGCTTCCGCCTGCTCGGCAAGTTGCGCAGCTGGGTAGCCCCGGCGATCATCTCTTCGATCATTTTCGGCAGCCTGCACGCCTACCAGGGCCTTCCGGGGATGATCGTGATCACCGCCTACGGCCTGCTCTTCGCGCTGCTCTACATTCGCACCGGGAGCATTTGGCCGTGCATCATCGCCCACTTCTTCCAGGACCTGTCGGCGCTCTTTATCCCGCAGTAAGCCCGGCTAGCAGCCGGGCGGCATCGCCCCTCCCCTGAACAGATAGTACACGAGGTACGTGACGTCGGATATCTTCACGGTACCGTCGTCGTTGGCGTCCCCCTCCTCCATGCACACCGGTTCGGCTCCCGCGCGGAAGAGGAAGCTCACCATGAAGGTGAGGTCGGAGACGATACACTTGCCGTCGTGGTTGGCGTC
>JBGSIV010000202.1:0-18217 GCA_041742355.1 Candidatus Zixiibacteriota bacterium | reverse complement strand
TCATACTTGAATATCCAGGCAATCCCGGATTGACGACGGAGAAACCTGTGGTCCTGGTAGGAAAAGCCCTGACTTTTGATAGCGGCGGTTATTCGCTGAAAGACACCACCAATATTCAAGGGATGAAGTACGACAAATGCGGCGGAGCCTTCCGAAAGACCTCTCCGAGCGCCGTCAGCAGTTGCGGACGTGGAATGTCCCACCGGATGCCCACAGCTACATCTTGCGGAAGAACCTGGTGCCGCTGATGGAGCGGGTGATCGCCGAGTTCGACTGCAGCCCGTCGTGGGTCGGCAAACTGTTTGGCCATCTGCTGAAGAACATCGAGGGGACTCTCGGTCGACGGACGAAGATTGACCGCGAACGGCTGTATCAACTCTTCGCCTTTGTGCACGAACGGAAGCTCGACCGGGAGATACTCAAGGAGCTGTTGCCCATGATGATCGCCAGCCCGGCGGTGAATCCGGAAGCCGCGCTCGGGCGAATCGGCTACCGCCCGCGGACTGTCGATGAGGTGCTGGCGTCGATTCCGGCGCTGTTCGGCCGGTTCAGGAGACACAAACGATCCAAGGCGCCGGATGCTGCAATACAGTGGATCATGGGCCAGCTTCGACCGTCCGCGCTCGGGAATGTGCCGTTCGACACCCTCCGCGCCAAAGTCGAGAAGGAGGTGTCGCGATGACCGAGGATGTCATGAAGGGATACCGGGGGGCGGCGCGCGGAGTGCTCGAGAAGCACAATATCAGGGTCTGGTGCGAAACCGAGATCAGCACTACGCGGGGTGTGTTCAGCGGCATTCTCCTGCCGCGGTCGATCAACGACGACGACCGCCACCTCGTGCTCAAGCTGATCACCGGCTACAACATCGGGATCGATGTCGCGACCATTCTCGACATGAAGGAGCACGGCTACAAAGAGGCCCACTACAAGATCCCGGAGAAGCAGTTCCCGGTGTCGCCGGGCAAGCCCGCCGTGAAACTGCTCGGCACCGGTGGGACGATTGCCTCGCGCCTCGACTACCGCACCGGCGCGGTGATTCCCGCTTTTTCGCCGGGGGAACTGTATGGCGCGGTTCCGGAACTGGCCGATATCTGCAACTTGAGCACCGAGAAGCTGTTTGCGGTCTTCAGCGAAAACATGGGGCCGTACCAGTACATGGAACTGGCCAAAGCGATCGGGCGTGAAATCGAGAACGGCACCGACGGTATCATTATAGGTCACGGCACCGACACGATGCACCACACGGCCGCGGCCCTGGTGTTCATGGTGCAGGGATCGCCGATCCCGATTGTGATGGTCGGGTCGCAGCGTTCAAGCGACCGTCCGTCATCGGACGCCGCGCTCAATCTCATTCACGCCACCAAGACTGCGGCCGAATCCGATATTGCCGAAGTGATGGTCTGCATGTTCGGGCCAACCTCGGACGAGTATGGCCTGCTCCACAGCGGTACGCGCGTGCGGAAGATGCACTCGTCGTACCGTTCGACCTTCCGGACTATCGGCGAGACGCCGCTGGCGATGGTAAACCGGGAGAAGATCACGCCGCTGCGGGAGAACTACAACCGCCGCCGCAAGGATCGCGAGGTCACGATCCTGCCGTACTTCGAAGAGAAAGTGGCGATGGTCTACTACTACCCGAACATGATGCCGGACATCATCGATTCCCTGAGGGAGAACCATTACCGCGGGATCGTGATCGCCGGCACCGGGCTGGGGCACATCAACAAGCCGGTGTACCCGGCCATCGAACGAGCGGCCAAAGCCGGGATCCACATCTACATGACCGTGCAGACGCTGTGGGGTTACGTGCACATGTTCGTGTACGACACCGGCCGCGATCTGATGAGCCTCGGGATCATCCCGACCGAGAACATGCTGCCGGAAGTGGCCTACATCAAGCTGGCGTGGGCGCTCGGGCAGACCGATGATCCGGCCGAAGTGAAGCGGCTCATGCTGACTCCAGTGGGGGACGAGACTACGGCCCGCGAGCCCTACAACGGTTACCTGATCTTCCAGGGGGGGGTTCCCGAGGTCGAGGAGTTCCTGCGGAAGATCCACAAGTAGGTCGGGCGCAGCATTCCGATTGAATGAAAGAAGCCGCCGATCCTACCGATCGGCGGCTTTCGTATTTTCAAGTGCTTCTTGAATCAGCTGCGGAGCTTCTTCACCAGCGGATGGGCATTGTCGTTGATCCCGACGGCGGTGGCCACGCGAAGGTCATGCACCAGTTCGATGGACGGTCGGGCGTGTTGCAGGCCGAAACCCCGGCCGGCCAGCGTTTCGCGGTAGACCACCGTGTGCAGGTCGGTGAAACCCTCCGAGAACTCGATCTCCTCGCCATCGATCGTAATCGAACGATACGTTCGCTGACCCTTCGCCCGAGCTTCGTCGGGCAGGTCATTCTGATCGATCGAGAGAAACCACTGAACCCGGGCGCGCTCGAGTTCGAGGAATCCGGCGGTGTGCAGCGGCTGGGCGAGGTGAACCTCTGAATGCTGGACGCTGCCGAAAAACCACATGAGCAGATCGAAAAAGTGGATCCCGATATTGGTCGCAAGGCCGCCCGACCGCTCGATCTGCCCTTTCCACGACACGAGATACCATTGGCCGCGGGAGGTGATGTAGGTCAGCCGGACATCCCGTTTGGCGCCAGCGGGGAGATTCTGGAGGCGGTCGCGGAGCGCGATGAGGGCGGGATGAACCCGGAGTTGGAGGATGGTGTAGATCTTCCTGCCGCTTTCGATCTCAAGTTCCTCGAGGGCGTCGCAATTCCAGGGATTCAGGACGAGGGGCTTCTCGCAGACTGCGTTGGCGCCAACCCGCAGGGCAAAGCGGCAGTGGGCGTCGTGGAGATAGTTCGGGGAGCAGATCGACACGTAGTCGATGGCCCGTTCCGGTCCCAGCCGCCGGAGCTTCTCGATGTGGCGGTCAAAACGCTCGAACTCGGTGAAAAAAGCCACCTTGTCAAAGTAGCCGTCGAGCACGCCCACGCTGTCGTGCGGATCGACAGCCGCCACGAGCGTATTGCCGGTGTCTTTGATGGCTTTCAGATGTCGCGGCGCCACAAATCCGGAAGCGCCGGTCAGAGCGAAGTTGTATGGCATCGAATCCCTCGGATGTTTCGGTCGAAAAGCACGGTCTCCACAGATCAATCCCAATAAACAGGTATAGATTCTACAATCAAGGATGAAATTCGACGGCCCACCCGCACGTCGGAGGCTCCGTATGGAGATCCGTCCCAACAAAGAACCGGGCCTGTCGCCATCCGATTGGCAGCAGGCCCGGCATACCGTAGTGGATCGAACCAAATCAGTCGCAGGCTATCGGCGCCGCTCCCGCTTTGAAGAGGAAGTTGACCAGATAGGTCAGGTCGGACACGATAACCTTGTTGTCGTTGTTGACGTCGCCGTGGTCACTGCACGGGGCGGCCGGTCCGCTCTTGAAGAGGAAGTTGACCAGGAACGTCAGGTCGCTCACAATCACCTTGTTGTCACCCGAGACGTCGCCGCGCATCACGCAGCAACCGGCCTGAACGGCCAGCGGAGCGGACCAAGCGGTCTCGGCATACCAGTTGTCGCGGCACTTGACCGTGACGTTGTATGGCCCCAGATTCGCCCAGCTGTGGCTGGCCGTGCACGTCTCACCGGGGGCATAGGGGCCAAGCCAATCCGACTCCTGGCTGTCTCCCCAATTGAACTTGAAGTAGAGGTTGTCGCCGTCGGAGTCGGTCCCCGAGGTGCTGTACTCGTATGACTGCCCGATGAGAGGTTTGATCTCCCCGGCGGGCACGTCGGCTGACGGCGCATTATCGACTGCAACCCCCTTGGTAAGGATGACGTCGATAGCCAGATCGCCGTTCGCGTTCAGCCACTCGACCTTTACGGCGACGTTCGCACCTTCCACCGCGCGCTGGCAGGCGGCCAGAAGGGGAGTCGTGTAGTACGAGGTTGCGCCGTAACCACCCAGTACCACTTCGTCACCGCCATCGAAGTAGCAGCAGGGGATAGCGGCGACATTGTAGCGGGCGAGCACCGTATAGGACTCCGAGTTCCGGTCGCGGACATGCGTCACGTAGTGGAAATTGTAGACACCGCCGTTGTAGATGTAGTTGACGTAGTAGTTGGTCGTCGGGCAGTACGGGCAGTAATTGGCGCTCGCCTCTTCGATAAAGGCCGAGTGCGTCGAGTTGGCCGACGTGTTGTTGCTGTCGCAGGTGCCGGGCATGGCCGCCGCGGTGGCCGCAACGTAGTAGGCGCTGAAGGGAGCCCCGGTCGGCGGATCCGAATATCCGGCATGTACGTCGTCCTCGAACAGGACAGCAATGACCTTGATATTGTTCTGCTGATAACCACTGAACCCCGACGAGCTGGCCAGCCACGTACGGCTGAGAACGATGCGCTGGCCATCGTTGATCGTCACGGCTGAGTCAAGCGCCATGTCCATGTATGCGTAGCGAAATGGCTGGCCGTTGTTATCGACCCACCGGGAGTTGGGCTCGACTACGAACAGCCGGAGCGTGCCGCCAAACGCGGCCAGGGATGCGTCGGCCACGGGAACCACAGTGGGCATCGGCGGCACCGCCGGCGACTCTACCCGCGTGAAGTTTTCGGCCGCGGCGAGCGGCGCCAGACACGATGCAACGAGTAGACTCGCTACGAGAATTTTGGTGAACCGGCAGCAGTGTTTCATCGGACGTCCTCTCTGGAATTACCTGTCTATCGCGTGAAAGACTCTCTCTGGCTCGGAATCGGTAGCATCAGGGTCGGAAAGTCAGGGACAATCCGACCGCCGTGCTGGAGTAATCGTAATCCTCGTTACTGGAATCGTTGTCGGAGTAGTCAATGCTGAGGCTTGGTTCACAGAAGATGCCGACGATGCGAATGGGTCGCTGGATGGCCAGATAGACGCGGGAGAGGTCATCCTGCCGTGACCCGGCGTCTTTCGGGTCCTCGTAGCGTGTCATCTCTGTCAGCGGCGCCCCCGGATACGGCTCGATCATTTCCGTGATCAGTTCCAGCGTGCGCAGGTAGGTCTTGTCCCAGTAACCGACACCGGCCGTGATAACGAAGTGCGGAACAACGAAAGTTTTGACCTGTAGCGCAACCGACGAACCTTCAAAGAAGGCGGCCCAGGGGGAGAGGAAGTCGGTCGTGTAACCGGGCACCACGGCGGCGTCAACCTCACGGAACTCCCGGTAGGTGTAAGTCAGGCTCAGGCCGGTCTTCTGACCGATCGACCGCGAGAGGCGGGGAGAGATGTAGAGCGAATTGAAGTCGCCGTCGGTCAGGTAGTCGGCCGGATTGGCGAACTGGGGGAGAACCGAATCCTTCGAAGCATTGATGTAGGAGTAGCCGGTGACGCCCATCCCTCCTTCGATATCGAGGCTCAGGGCCAGCGGGAAGGAGGCGTTGATCCCGGCGAATAGCTCGGTCTGCCGGTAGTCGCTGTCGGTCGTGGTGTCGGCATTGGGGTAGGTGGTGATTCGTCCGGACAGGCCGCTCCGCACTCGGATCCATGGCGTGAGTTCGTATCCTGCGCCAGCTTTCACTTTCGCGTTACGGTTGTCGAACTCCTTGAAGCGCTCACGGTACGCCCGGGTGTCGTACGAACCCTCGGTATACATAGAGAACCGCGCCTGGGCGGGCGTGGGAATCCAGGAGATCCCGACCGCACCCGAAGCGTTGCTCAGATCCCAGGTATTGCCGTAGTACGTGTAATCGCCAGAGATACTCGTGCGGAGGGTCGAGAACGGATACCAGTAGAGGGCGGCGCGGGAATTGCTGTAGGAATCGTCGATCCCGCTGGCTTCACTAAGGAGGTTGTTGGTGTAATTGCCTCCAAGGCCGGCTTCCCACGAGACGTTACCCTCCGCGAGAACCGGAACGGCGTAGAATGCCGCGAGCGCAATCGCTGCGAGAGCGCAGATGGCCAATGCTGTTCGTTTCAAAAGCAAACCCCTCCCACGCAGCCGGTGCCTTTGACCGCGCCGAGGCCGATGCCGTTGCCCGGCCCGAAATCACTCTCCGAGCCGAATCCACCCCGGTTCAGGGAAAGGCAGTGCGTACGGCCCATGCGGCTGCCGAAGACGTCCCGATTGCCTGTGGTCAACGTGGCCGCGAACTTGCCCGATTGTCCGGCGGCGAATATCCCCGAGGTGGCGGAAATCTCGACGCCGAACGCGGAAACCGAGCCGTGTACATACTTGTCGGGGATGCCGTCACGGTCGGTATCGGTGAAATTGTCGTCGATACCGTCGCCGTCAAGGTCGACAAACGCCTTTGCCGTCGGCGGGGTATCGATGTCGATATCGAGGGAGGTGTTTTCCGAGAGTGCGCTGCTCCAGGTTGTCAGCAGCGCGGCCAGGACCAAGAGAGGCATTCTCACAACCGGCTCCTTCAGTCGCAACGGTGAGGACTTCGCGGTGGCTGTGACCGGCCGCGGCAAAAGGTGCACATTCAATACATGGAAAATAAGGTAGATTTACCGAAATTACAAGGGGATTTTATCCTGTTTTGGAGTCGGAAGAACCATTCGATGCAAAAAAAGCCCCTTCCGGAGAAGGGGCTTTTGAGCACTTTTGGAAATCAGGAATCAGTGCGCCGAAAACGTAGCCGGACGGCCGGCAACGGTCGGCTCGGAGCCGTTCGGATCGCCGTACACGATGTAGTTGATCGAGGACAGCAGCAGCCCGACGGCGTAGTTCGTGTTGTGAATACCGAGGGAGCGCTCTTCTTCGACAAACTTGAAGTTGAACACAGCGCCCAATGAATCGACGCCGGCGGTACCGGACCGCGGTGTGCCTTCCTCATCGACCAGACCGGCGGTGAACAGGACGGTGTGGAGGCTGTCGAGAAGGCTGGCAACTTCGGCCTGCACGCCTTCGGCTTCACCGTCGCCGTCATAGTCTGCGCCGGTCGGGAAGTCGGCGTTAAAGGACTCGAACGACTCGTGGCACTGGGTGCAGGCCCCGATGTTTTCGAGCTCTTCTTCTTCCTCTTCACTCTCGGCGGCCATGTTCCAGGTATGCCCGCCGACATTGGCCCAGACGCTCTTGTCGGCCATGTGGCAGGAGATGCAACCGTCCTCGATATTCTGGCCGTGCCACGATGTCGTGTAGCTGTAGCCCTCGTACTCGTAGGCGTTGGTGCCAATGAGCATGTCGGCATGGTTGCTGTGGTGCGGACCGAAACGTGAACCCATAGTTGCGCCTTCGATAACGTAGGTGTCCACGTTGCGGCGGCTCATGTGGCACGAAGCGCAGAGGTTCGCGTCCTGCCGATCAAACGTCACGCCGTTCATCAGGGTAACCGCATTCTCGACCCGCAGGGAGAGATTACCGCTGGAGTGAGGCGCGTGGCAGGTGAAGCAGTCGATCCGGGTGAAATCGCTGCCGGTTTCGATTTCCGGATTCAGATTGGCCACAAATCCCTCGTGGGTGTGGCAACGCTGACAGGAAGCTGCGTCGTTGATCTCGTTCTCAGCGAACGTATGTCCGGTACCGTGAACGGATACGGCATGCTGGGTCTGGGCGTGCAGAATGTCCCAATCCTGGTCGCTGTGGCAGTCAAAGCAGTTGGACGCGCTCTGATCGGCCAGTTCCACGTCACCGGTGATCTCTCGGTCGCAGCCGGCAATCACCAGCGCCAGCGCAGCCAGGGCGATCATCACAAATCTCATGTGTCTCATTGCATCCTCCATCGGGAGTTGTTGCGTATCGCAAGTGTTCTTATGTGCGTTTATTCTTGCCATCGTCAGATTCACCGGTCTTAGAACTCATGCAGGAGATTAACCTCGACCACATTGGCCGTGTAGTACTCCCGGTAGAGCGGGGACAGGTCGCCGAAGTTGTCGAAGTTGTGCGCCGAGTAGATGACCTCAAGCTTATGCCTGGGCATGAAGGAGTAGATGCCCCGCAGGCTGACGGTGAAACTCTCGACATCGGTATCGAGCCGGCTGCGCATGTACATGCCGCCGAAGCCAGCCTGGATGTTCCGGTATGCGGCGGAGAGGAAGTCGCCGGAGACGACGTGTTCTTCAAAGCGGGAGGCGTCATCCCGGTTGTCGTAGTCTCCATTATAGTAAGCGTAGCCGACCGAAAACTCGCCGATTCGTTCGTAGGTCGCGGAGAGGTCGGAGCTGGCGCGAAGGAAATCCACGCTGGTGCCGATCTCGTCGTTTTCAAGTGTGCGATCCTCGACCTTGACCCGAATCTGGCCGTGGCCGTATCGCCACGAGGCGGAACCCCACGCGCGCGTCCGATCCTCGTCGCCGGTCAGGGTGCGACCGGCCTTAACCTCAAGCATGTCGGCGCCGTAGCCGGCCCGGAGCGTCACACCGGTCACCGGGCGAACATGGCCGGAGATTACGTAGCCGTGCCCTTCCAACTCGTCGCGGACATCGTCATTGATATGGTACTGGTAGCCGACCGTGAGGCCGCCGATGCCGCGGAAAACCTTGTCGCCGTACACGGCATGGCTGATGTTGTCGGTTGCCGCGAGGTCGCCGGTGCGGCGGGCACGATCCCAGATAGCGCTGTAGCGGAGACTCAGGCCGTCACCGAAGTAGTAGCGGACGCCACCCCAGAACGTATTAGCGGTCAGCGTGTCCTCTCGCGTCTGGACCGTATACTGGAACCGCTGGGCGCCGGCATTTACGACGAGGTCATCAAGGCCGGGGACCGAAGCAAAGCCGCTCAACCTGAACCGATGTGATTGCCGGTCGGCGCTGATCCCCTCCTGGTCTCCAGTCAGAGAACGGCCATCGTCGCTGAATTCCGAGCCTCGGTATTCGAGGGTCGCGAAGCGGCCGCGGTCGCCGACGGTCACGCCGCCGTTATAGAACGTGTTCGTGTAATCGAGGTTGCGCAGCGGGTTGCCCAGCGGCGGTTCGGTGAAGATCTCGAGAAGGTCGCCGCGACGCTGAGTCACGCCGAGCCCGCCGAACAGCTTGACCAGCCGGTGGGGCTGGAACCAGGCGTTGCCGCGCGTATTGTATCGTTTCGTAAACTGGCTGCCTTCGAAGTTGAAGACCCGCCGGTACTGGTTGTGCCGGATGTCGACGCCGAAGAGGCCCGACTTGGTCACGCCCAGCGCGAGGTTGCGGTTGTTCAGCGTGATGTTATGCAGATCGCCGAACAGCCGCACGCCGTTGTCGAACGTGTAGTAGAAGTCGTCGAGGGAGAGGGCCACGCCATCGTACAGGTTGTACGTCGGCTGGAAGACGCCCTCATTGCCTTCTTCATCAACATAAATGTACCCGACCCGGGCGGTTCCGGCGAATTCGGCGGCAGCGAGCGCCGCCGGCAGAAGGAGCCCGGCACAGGCAAGCAGGAGTAGTATCTGTGTTTTCAGCTTCATGTCCGTTCTCCCTAGTTATCCACGCCATGGCACCAGCACGAGCCGGGACCGTCGCCAAGTTCCGCGCCGAGGTTCGGGTCGAGCAGGAACTGATTATCGAACGAGCCGTGGACCTGCGTGTGGCAGTCCATGCACTCGAATTGCGCGCCGATACCGTCGTGGGCGGTCCGATGTCCGGGCGGTAGGCCGTGGCACTGACGGCAGAGGCTGTTGCCGGTCTGGATGAGCAGCCGCTCGTTTCGACTCCCGTGGGGACTGTGGCAGGAAACACAGCCCTTACCTTCGGTCGTGAACGAGCTGGTCGCCTCGTGCTCGAACATATGCGGCCCGCTCTGTTCCGGATGGCACCGGAAGCAGTTGGCCCCTTCACCGTGCCCGAAGCGCGCTTCGGTTTCGCGGGAGAAGTTGTGGCAGCTGACACAGGTCACCGCACCGTCGGTCAGCGGATGGGCGGACCGAAGGCGGAAGTCATTGACGATGGCCACGTGGCACTTGCCGCAGAAAGCGGCCTGATCATCGATGAGGAGGGCGGTGGTGCCGCTGTGAACGCTGTGGCAGTCGGCACAGGCTACGTTTTGATCGACATGCGGATCAAAACCGACCTGGCGCAGTTCCGTGTGGGGCTGATGGCACTGGCTGCAGACCTCAAGCTGTCCTTCGACCGTCGCCGTGCCGGGGTCGAAGATATTCTCCGTCGACGGGTCTTCGATGTGTACCGCGCCGCCCGGATGGCAACTCACACACGCGATCTGCACTGAGGGGTTCTTTGTCGCCGAACTCAGGCGATGCGCCGTGCTGGCCAGGTGATCATTGTATCCCTCGTGACACGTCAGGCACGTCTCGTCGTCGACCTCGGCCGGCTGACTCGTCCCCGACGGTACTCCCGCCAGCAGAACGAGCACCGCGAGGATCAACGGCGCCGAGAAACGTGCCATGTGTCTGGAGACTCCTGTCATTGTGCACCTCGCACTGTTGCGAATTTCTGTCATGTTACTGTCATTTTCTACCATATCTATCGGCTTTCGGGTGCAGAAAACAAGTTAAAACCATACGAATTATCCTCTTTTGACAGAATCTGCCGGTAACTTGTGAAAGAGGGGTAGCGACCACCTTCCGCATTGGCGCTAACGAGTTAGATGTTCTCAGCATGAAGATCCTACGTCAGAAGTCGCGCGGAAGATTGTGAAATTTGTGGCTATCGTCGTATATAGAAGGAGCACCCTCCCTCTCTGCCGTTAGGAAGTTCTATCTCAGCCGGGGGGCCGGGGAAAGGGGTGGGCGAACTATCAAAAGGGAGTCGGTGGCTACTCCACGGCGTGCTCGAAGCCTATGTGGCCGAGCAGATTACACACATCGTCGGCACTACTGATGTGCTCCAGACGGATTCGAAGGTCCTTGGCTCCGGGGAAGCCAGCAAAATAGGCTCGGAGGTACTTCCGCATGATGGCGAAGTTCTTTCGGACGCCGAACAGGTCCTCAAACAGCAGGGCGTGTTCCCGGGCAACAGCGAGACGTTCGCTGAAGGGAACGCCCGTCCCCTTTCGCGACCGATCGAAGAGCCAGGGGTTGCCGAGAACCGCCCGGCCCAGCATGATACCATCGACTCCGGTCGCTGCGGCCAGTTCATCGGCGTGGTCCAGGTCCCGGACATCTCCGTTGCCAAGAATCAAGGTCCCACTGCCGCGGGCAAGGGCTACTGCCTCGTGCACACGTTCCCAGCGTGCCGGGACCTTGGACATTTCTTTGCGGGTGCGTAAGTGAAGAGTGATGACGGCAGGCGAAACCTCCAGGAGATGTCCTACCCACTCATCAGTGGCGACCGAGTTGTAGCCGACCCTGGTCTTTACCGAGACCGGCAGGCCGTGCCCCCCTTCCCGGGCGGCCAGAATCAGTTCTTTGGCCAGATCCGGCGTCCGGATCAGGGAGGAGCCGGCCCCCTGCTTGCACACGTTTTTATCAGGGCAGCCCATGTTGATGTCGATGCCGTCAAACCCGAGTTCGCGAAGGAGTATACTGGCTTTCGCAACATGTTCGGGTGTCGCCGAGAAGATCTGAGCCACAATCGGTCGCTCGCTCGGATGGTACATCAGGTTGATGAGGAGGTTGTCCCTGCCGGCCGAGCAGAGTCCGTCGGCGGAGACAAATTCGGTGAACATGACATGGGGTTTGCCGAGCCGGGCGATCAGCCGCCGGTAGGCGGCGTCGGTGACATCGGCCATCGGGGCCAGGGCGTAGATCGGGCGGGGGAGAGCGGCCCAGAAGCCGGCGTGAGATGGTGCGTTCCGTGGTGTCATACTCCTGATTCAAACGCTCGAACCGGGGGATCCGTTTCCTCCGTGCGCGAGTTTTCAGCGATTTCCCGGACGACGGTTGCCTTTCTCATAGCGAAGCAGTACCTTGGGCCACGATGGACTACTCGCCCCTCTTCGCGCCCCTCCAGATCGGCCGCAAACTGACGCTGCCGAACCGGCTGGTAATGGCCCCGATGACAACCACGGCCGGCGAGCCGGATGGCCGTTTCTCGCCGGAGGAGATTGCCTACCTCGCGCGGCGGGCGCACGGAGGGATCGGCCTTATAATCACTCCAGCCTGCTATGTCCATAAGTCCGGCCACGCTTTCGATCGGCAGGTCGGCTGCGACTCGGACACCATGCTGCCCCGGCTGGAGGAATGCGCCCGGGCTATCAATGCAACCGGCTCGGTTTCATTTCTCCAGATTCATCACGGCGGTAACGCCGCTCGGCAAGAACACTCTGGACAACCCCCCTTGGCGCCCTCGGCCGTGCTGAATCGCCGCGGGACTTCGGAAATGCCGCAGCCGATGTCGGAGGCTGAAATTGCTCAGGCGATTGAGGCCTTTGCGAAGGCAGCGAGCCGAGCCAGAGCAGCCGGCTTCTCCGGGGTAGAAATCCACGGCGCCAACACCTACCTCTTCCAGCAGTTCTTCTCGCCGTACACGAACCGTAGGACGGACCGGTGGAGTGCCGGCGAATGGGCGAACCGGATAAGATTCAGTTCCGAGGTGGTCCGGGCGATCCGCCGGGAAGTCGGCGACGATTATCCGCTGGCCTACCGCATATCGCCGGAGGAACCGGATCCCGATGGATACAGCACCGATGAAGCGATCGCCTTGCTGAAAGAGCTTATCGCGATCGGTATCGACATCGTTCATGTCTCCAGCTGGGAGTATGGAGCGGGTGTGCGCAACGATTACCCGCCGGGGAGTCATCCCACGAAGATGATCCGCGACGCTCTCCCGGGCACGGTGCCGGTGATTGGTGTGGGAGGGGTCTTGCACCCCGATCAGGCGTTGCGGGTTCGGGAGGACGGGGTCGACCTTGTTGCCCTCGGGCGGGTGTTGTTGATAGACGCGGGATGGGGGAACAAAGTCCGCGAGGGTCGCGCAGAGGAAATCAGGACCTCGGTATCCTCACGCGGGGAGATCGAGCGGCTCGATCTCCCGGAGTTGATGAAGCCGTACGCAGCCCGGTTCTTCCTGCCGGACTGATCACAAAAAAAACGGAGCGCCGAAGCACTCCGCTTTCCATTCATTTGACGGGCAATCAGAATCAGAAACAGGAGGCCGGATCCGGACCGCCTTTGAACATGTAGTTCACCAGGTAGGTCACGTCATTAATGTTGACTGACATGCTGCAGTCGCTGTCGGCTGACAGAGCCGGAACCGGGGATGCGCCTCCGCGGAAGAGATAGTTGACGAGGAAGGTCAGATCGGAGACGGTGATTCCGCTGGATCCGTCGCAATCACCCCGGTTGATTGCCAGCGTGACGCTGCCGTTGAGAGTCTTTGGCGTCCACTCCAGGAGCGGCCAACTCAGCAGGGGTGTGTACGACAAATAACCGTCGACGTCAATTGTGGTCACCTCGCCGTGGTGATCCTGATCGGGAACGGTGAAAAACAGCCTCACAACCGGACCCTCGCCCGGTTCAAGGTACGGCGCGGTCTGCAACTCCGACGATATGAGCTGCAGGGTGAGCCGTTTGCCGATCAGGTCGGCGTGGACAGCGCTAACCTTCTGGAAATAATCGGTGCGGCAGCCGGCGGTCGAGAACGAGTCAAGCAGCAGGTCCACCGGCCCGTTGTAGTCGATTGGCAGCCGCATGTAGCGCACCGGCGCGCTGTTGCGAACACTGACAGGGACTTCAAGGCGGGTGCCGCAAACCGCGCCAGTGTGCACCGTTCGAACGGTGTCGGCCAGGGCGCTGATGTAGTTGATCTTCTCACGTGAGCGAACCTGCCCGAGCGAATCGATGCCGGAAGCGACAACCGTGTAGGTGCCGGCCTGCGTGTACGTGTGGGTGGCAGCCTGGCCCGAGGCCGTGGCGCCGTCGCCGAAATTCCACGACCAGTTGATCAGATTAAGTCCGGACTGGGCGTCGAAGTTCACATCCAGCGGGGCCCAGCCCGACTGCACGTCGGCGGACAGGGCAACCCCGCCGTCATATTCCATGAAACTGGCGGCATAGCCGATCATATCGCAGCCGTAGGCGATGTACATGTAACCGCTATCGCCCCAATTCGGCCCCCAGGAGTTGCGCATAATCCAGGCGCCCGAGGCGCCGAGGTTATCGTCCCAGCCCACGATCACCACCGCGTGGTTGATTTCTGCCGCCGTGCAGATAGTGAAAACACCGCCGCGGTAGGCCTGGAAGTAGTTGTCCACCGCGACCGACACGGTAACGGGACCGTGCTGCATGATCGCCAGCTTGATAGCCGGAACAATCGGCACGCCCTGAGCCGCTCCGATGTATCCCCAGGTCTCGATCCTGTATGGGTGCGGATCGGAGCAGGAACAGGGGGCGTCGGTAGCGGTGTACGGATAATCCTGCTCGAGGACGGCACCGATGCTGTCGCACTGGTCGCCGATATAGCAGAGGTAGTCGTGAGCCCACCAGCCGCCGTCGCATCCCCAGCCGTGACGATTGCAACTGACCAGCCACTGCTCGGACAGGTCGACGTCATGGCCATCCTGAATCTTGATTGCGCATTCCAGGGCTCCCATCGCGGCGAAAGCCCAGCAGCTGCCGCAGCCGCCCTGGTTGCGGATCGGCGGCATGCCTCCGGCTGTCCGCGTGCGCCAGTCGAAGCTCGGCGGGATAGGTCCCTTGGCGCTGAATTCGACAAAGCGGGCGGAGTCGCGCCAATTCGGGGGCTCCTTCAAACCACAAAGCTGCTCGAGGGGATACTGCGTCGCGTCGTTCAGGCCGACCTCAAAGCCAAGGCCCTCCTCGGCAATCCGCTGTTGCATCACCGCTATGTCCTTCTCGGTCAACTGGGCGGCGGCAGGCAGCGCGATGGAGAGCATGAGGGAGAGTGCAACACTGAAAAGGCAGGAAGTCTTCCACAGGATGGGGGAGCGTGAAACCTGAGACATTGCGCATCGTCCTTTCACAATGGTCCGTCAGACCGCCGGCGATAGCAGCGGCACTCGGCATTCGTGCCTTCGCGCGGAACGCTTCTGACAGCCGTCAGGCCCTATTCTATTGCTTTCAATATAGCGAAATAGTACTGTTTGTCTACCAAAAAACCGGATCTATCCGGTCGGAACAGGCGAAGGCTCTCGGGATATCGCGACAACTGACACCGGAAGCACCGGAACCGGAAGCCGGCGCCAGGGAAAGGACAAGCATGACCGTTGACAAGGACCTGCTGCTGATTCTCAAATCAAATGGCATCGGCGACGGTGAGCCGGACCTGGGAGAGGCCCTCATGGGCTCGTTCCTGTGTATGCTCCTCGAATCCGGGCGACTCCCGGCCCGGATACTCTGCCTCAACTCGGGGATCTTCCTGGCGACCGAAGGAAGTCCGGCCAAAGAACAGCTGGATCGCTTCGCGGAGAACGGTACGGAGGTGAGTTCCTGTGGAACCTGCCTCGACTACTACGGCCGCAGGGAGAAGCTCATAGTGGGGACGGTGGGCAATATGAGAGACACCGTGCAGGCGATGCTCACGTACGGCCGAGTCCTAACTCCCTGACGGCAAAATACGAAGAAGCCCGGCTGCACTGAGTACAGCCGGGCTCTGCGGGAAAGTGTTGTTGCTAGCAGACTACTGGGCGGTATTGACTGGTTGTGCGGTTGCTCCGACCGGGGTCTCGACATCCGAGGCCAGGGTCTCGATCGACAGGGGCGACCACTCCGCAAAGCTTTCCACCGCCACTTGGGGCGTACCCTTTGCCGTCCACCGCTCCCCGGCGTTGTACGACCAGGCCAGCAGATCAGAGGCGCCGCCGCCGACCGTCGTGATCAGGTACCGGTTGTCGAGGTAGCCGAAATTGTCGGCACGGTCGGAAGGGCGGGGGGAATCCCCGCCGGACGGGTCGACCGGAATCCAGCCGTAGTTGGGCAGGTAGATCTCGGCCCAGCGGTGGAAGACATTATCGTAGCTGGCGTCATCGTCACGTATGACGACTGAACCGGCCAGGCGGGCGGGGATACCGGCCGCGCGGCACATCGACACGAACACGAAGCTGTACTCGGAGCAGGATCCGGTGCCGCGCTTGAGAACCTCAGGCGCTTTGCTCCAGCCGCCGGCCAGTTCATAAGTGAGGCGGTCAATCACGTAGTTGTAAATCTTTCGGGCCATCCAGTACGGATTCTTCTCGTTTCCGACCACCTGCTTCAGGGCGTTCAGGATGACCGGATCGGATGTGGCATACCAGGATTCATCGGCCAGGTAGTTGATGCGAATGTCCCGCGGGATCTGGCTCAACGTGCCGACTTTCTCCGGGTAGACGAAGTAGCGGGTGCTGAAAATGCGTGCCGGGACGCTCATCCGGATATCGGTGAACGACTCAGCCGGAACGTCCTTGAACTGCCAGATTGCAACTTGCTGTCCCCAACGGTCTTTAGCGATACGGGCTGGCGCAAGGCCGAACGAAACGGTATCCAGCAGCTCCTGCGTGTCGCGATTTTCCGGGATGGCCATCGTCACCTGGAGCGAGGACAATTTCTCGGGACCGAAGTTGCGCACCTGGTGGACCAGTTCGACCTGCTCGGCCTTGCCGTCGTAGCGGGAGAAAAGTGTGCCGTCATCAACCACCAGTTTGTAGATGCGATCGGTCTGATAATCGACATTCCACAGGCTATTTCCGTCCCACGCGAGTCCCCATGGGTGCGGGCCGGGTGACCGCAGGGTGATCACGACATCGCCGCGATCGGGGGACACCATGTAGATCTGATCCCGGTGTCGATCAGCCACCCACAGGTACTTGCCGTCGAACGTCATCCCACACATGGTCTGCGAGGGGGCCGGGATCGATCGGGCGATAGTGCCCTTCTTGACATCCACCTGGTGAAGCTTGCGGCGGCCTTCATCGGCCACCCAAAGGCTTTTGCCGTCCCACGCCACGCCCGAGGGGCGGGCCATATCCAGGGCAATACTCCGCTCGAGCTTTTTGGTGGCCGGATTGATCGCATACGTCGCCCGCTCGTCTCCGTCGACGCACCACAGCAGCCGGCCATCCCAGGCCAGGCCGGTAGGATCGAAACGGGGGGTGGGGAGGGAATCGGTAACGGCGCCGTCCACCGGATTCACACGGTAAATCCGATCGGTGAGGCGGTCGATAACCCAGAGGCTGCTGCCATCATATGTCATCCCGAGAGGATTGGATTCGGGGCTGGGTATGTTAAGCAGAACCTCGCCGGGGGCAGCCAGCGCTCCGGCGGCTGCGGCGGCGGTCGCGATGATGAAAACAAGGGTGCGAAGGGCTTTCACGGGTCGTCCTCCAACAAAGATGTAGCAAACCAACCCCAGGTGAAATCGGGGGCGAACCAATGTTGAAATTCATCTGCCCGCCGCCATCCGTGGCGCGGCAGTCCGGCTGTGCTTGGGCTATCGGTCTACCGGCCCGGCCGGGCAAACATCTGTACCGGAATCTCCTTGTCGTGCATTACGGTGGGATGATCCGCGACCGGCACAAGTCGCTTCATGAGTGCAGAAACCGCTTGAACTGCGGTGTGAAGATGTATACTTTCTCTGCCGTGCCGATGCAACGTCCGAAGGACTGTCACACCTCTGGTAAGGTTCGGGAAAGTCATGGCTGATGTACTCCGACCGGTTTCTCTCTACGATGTATGCGACAATCCGTTTAAACTGATTGCCGACGACTGGATGTTGATCACCGCCGGTGTCCCGGGCGCGTTCAATACCATGACCGCCTCCTGGGGGTGTCTCGGCGAGCTGTGGCACCGCAAAATCGCCGTGTGCTTCATTCGCCCGACCCGGCACACCTTCAGGTTCACCGAAGCCAACGGGCTGTTTACCTTGAGCTTTTTCGACGAGCGCCACCGCGACGTGCTCAACCTGTGCGGATCGAAATCGGGCCGGGATTTCGACAAGATGTCGGGAATCGGCCTGACGCCGGTTGAGACGGAGCGCGGCGCGGTGTATTTCGCCGAAGCACGGCTGGTGCTCGAATGTCACAAGATTTATACTCACGATCTCGACCCGCGGCTGTTCCTCGACCCGTCAATCGAACGGGAATACCCGAAAAAGGACTACCACCGCATGTACATCGGTCAGATCCTGACATGCCTGATGCGATGATCGACAGGAACAGGCAGTAGCAGATGTGGATCACGTGGCTCGGCTTTGCGGTGTCGCTGGCGGTGATTCTCTTCGTCGCCGGCCGCAACATGCCCGCGGCGCTCTTGAGCGGCGCGCTCGTCCTTGGATTGATCACCCTGCCGTTTCCCATTCTCGTTGAGCGCGCGATCGCGACCGTTACCGACCCATCGATTCTCATGCTGGCGGTGGCGATGGGGCTGGTGCCGATGGTGGGCGGCGTGCTTCGCGCCGGCGGATTGGTCGACATCCTCGTGGGCAACCTCCGGGTGAAGCA
>JBGSIV010000201.1:0-15376 GCA_041742355.1 Candidatus Zixiibacteriota bacterium | reverse complement strand
AGCGGGGCCGAGTCGGTGTCGGGGTACATCCGATCGGGACCCGGCAGGACTCGCTCGAAAATTGTGGTGCCGTCCGGCAGCGACTTGCGGGTTTCGTTCGGAACACCGGTAAAAGCCATGCGGCACCGTTCATCGATTGTCTCCAGTGCAGTGACGACATCGGCAGCCGGACCCCAAACGAGCACCTGGGCGTCACCGATCCCGGACCGCAGGGTGCGGCGGATTCCTGCCCACCCGGTTTCGGTCAGAATTGGATCGACCTGCTCGCTGTGCACGAGGTTCGGGCGCTCGAGACAGGCAATTACTTTGAGACGGCCGGACAACTCGTCAGAGAATGTGTGCCCGGGCTGGGTGAAAAACGACAGCAGGCCTTTGAAGTCGGGCAGATTCACTGCGACCACCTTCTCGCCGCGGCGTCGAGCCTCGGCCCAGGCCGGATAATCAGTCTTCAGAGAACTCCATTCCAGGTCGACATGCGAGGGCTTCCACGTGGCCGAGTCGGCGCCGCGATCCCGGAGCATTTCGGCGATTTCGAGGAGCGCCCGCTGGCGGAACGCCTCGTTGTGGGTCAATTCCGGAATCCACCTGATGTGCGCGACACCCTTGATTTCCACCCTCGTGCCGCCCGTGATGCTGACATTGACATCCTGACGCGCCGCGCCGATACCGGTGCGGACATGGCCCGTGCTGCGCACCAGGCAGCGGAGGTATTGCCCCGCTTCGGCCGCTTCGTCGGGCGTGAGCATATCGGGATACGTGACTGTCTCAATCAACGGCATTCCCAGTCGATCGGTCGTGTAAATTCGCTCGTGGCGAAAATCGGAGACCTCGCGACAGCTGTCTTCCTCAATACTGATCTGTATGATGCGTATGTTTTTGTTCGGCAGCGGGATCTCCCCTTCGATGCCGACTATTGCCGTGCGCTGAAATCCGGTTGGAATGGAGCCGTCCAGGTACTGCTTGCGCGTGATGTGCAGTTCCCCGACCACATTGGTCCGGAGCAGCAGGGCGACTTCGATCGCGATTTCGAGCGCTTCCGTGTCGATCAGGAACGGCGGCGTGTCATCGATTTCATACGTGCAGGCGGTCTGGTTTTTGATCCGGTAGGTGATGTTCTTCTTCGTCCGCTTTTCCATCAGCGCGGTGCCGTCGTACTCCCCCATCTCCGACAGGGTTGGGCGCATGTGGCGGATCACCTCGGCATCGTAATCTTCCGGCCCGCTGAACAACCCGGCGGGGCACCGGCAGAACAGCTTGCTTCGAGTCAGCAGTTGCTGATGAATCTCCAACCCGCACTTGAAGCCGAGATCGACGTAAGTCTGGCGGGTCGCCTGCAGGCGTGGGACATAATTGATCTGCTTCGCGGTCTTCTCGTAGTTCATGATTGGGTCAACCGGATCGGCCAGTTGCCCCGGGACATTTTCGGTCTCCATCTCTTACACTCACTTTGCACGAGCACGCTGTAACAGTCGCCTGCCGGGTCGCCGGCGGCGCGTCCAAGTCCGGTAAGCATAATCAAAAGCTCCGGGTTTGGCAAATCATTCGGGAGGAATCTGGCGCACTCAAAACCGCCCAGATGATCCAGATTGGCGAACCGGGGAGCCGGGTGCCGTGATCAAGGGTGGGGCAACGGCCGGAAGATGTTGAAATACGCCACAGTGTAAATGGCCATGGCGTACTTCCGATAAGCCTCGGCCGTCTCCGGGAGGCTGTCAGCGAGGTTCGTCTGAGCGAAGAGGCGGTGGGAGGCCGGGTTGATTCGGTAAAGCGCGCTTGGGCCGTCGAGTCGGGCGATGGCATACAGCGAATCGGCGACGAAACCGACCTTGTCCCAATCGGAGAACTGGGCGCAGGCCATCGCGGGAACGCTGTCGCCGAGCAGGTCGCGCCCGAATGTGTGGTTGTCGTAACTCATCCCCAACCGCCCCATGACTGTGGCAACGATATCGACCTGGCTGCCGACCCGGTTGTCCTGCCGCCCGGTACCGCCGTGAATATCCGCTGGCTTGATCAACAGGAATGGGATCCGATACTGGGTCGGGTCGAGATCGACCTGCGGATGGTACAGCATCCCGTTATCGGCCGTGACCACCACCAGGGTATTTCGAAGATTCGGATCCTCGGCCATCTGCCGCAGGAACCGTCCGAGCGCCCAATCGGAGTACTTGAATGCGTTGAGTCGATCCCGGTCGGGCACACTGTCGGGCAGCGGGCCGAATGGCACGTCGGGGACAACCCACGGGCCATGGTTGGTCGCAGTCAGCAGTGACGCAAACCAGCGCTTCCCCTGACGGGCCTTCAACTCCACCAACGCCCGGTCAAACATGACGTGGTCCGGCACCCCCAGCGTGCTCACTTTTTGGCTCTGGTCGTAGTCGAAGAGGGAGTACACCCGCTGCACGCCGTTGGCCATGAGGAAACCCTGCATGTTGTCGAACTGCGGGTCGTGCGTGGTGAAGAACAGCGTCTCATAACCGCGATCCCGCAGCAGATTGGGCAAACCGACGAACCGGTTTTGCCCTGCGATCTGCTTCATAATCGACTTACCGTAAATCGTGGGGTAGCCGTAGAGGGTTCCGAGGATCCCTGCATAGGTGTGGCTCCCGGCCGAGTAGATGTTGGTGAACAGCAGGCCGTCGCGCGAAAGGGAGTCAAATTCCGGGGTCAGGTCATACGGAACGAGGTTATCGAGCACCCCGATGTGCGACGAGCCAAAGGACTCCATGATCACGACCACAATATTCGGAGGCTCCCGATCCTCCGTTTCCGACCAGATCGATCGTAATAGGCGGGCCGCCGGCGAATCGGACGAAATCGGGTCCATTCCCAATGTCACCCGCACGAGACTGTCGGCTTCGGGGAACGCGATGGCCTCCATGACGCGGCGCGTCTCTTCCTTGCTGCCGCGATCGTAGACGGCATCCCGGAGGAACGTGAAAGTCGGGTTAAGCGCCAGCTGATTGGCCATGTCATACGGTGAGAAGTAGGCCAGCCCCCAGGTCAGAGGCGCCTTCTCCTCGATTCTCCCCCGCGCGCCGACAACGAGGATCGCCGCGACCACCGGCAACCAGGCCAGGTCGATCCACCACGGCGATTGCCTGCCTTCAACCGACAGGTGCCGAAGCATCCGCCGCAGAAGCCAGACAAACAGCAGGAGCATGCCTCCATAGAGCAGCAGGTACCGCACCACCGGGTAGGTCTGCCAGATCATGGTCACCATGAACCCCGGCGTGTCGGCCCACTGCAGGGCCATGCCGTTCAGGCGGGTATTGAAGAACCTGAAGAACTCGATATCGGCAAGATGGAGGAAGAACGTCAGCGCGGCCGCTATACTCACGAACCCAATCAAGATCGTGCAGCTTACGCGGTTCCGAGTGGCGCCGATCCACGGGAGCACCGCCAGGAGGTAGACCGGGAGTGCCACGTAGCTGGCCATGGCAAAATCAAACCGCACGCCGACCAGGAATGCCTCGATCCACACAGAGGCCGGGATCGGCGGTTGCGGGCTCTCCAGCAGCACGAGCAGGATCCCCCGCCAGAGTTCGAAAAAGGCGGTTAACAGCACGGCCGTACCAAGGGCCACGACTGCGGGAACGGAAATGTACTTCTGGTACTGATTCTGCACTGACTACTCCACCGGTTGTAAGACAGCGCAAGATGCCGACGACTCTGAGTGAAGTCAATCGCTACTTGCCGCGTCGGCGGCTCTGGACCCGCCCGGCCCATCTTTCCGCTTGTGTCAGCCCGTGACAGGCAGTATACTGAAAGCAGCCTTTCGTACCGTTCTTACGCTCGGCATCATGCGACTCAAGGATTCGTGAACCGACAACCGCCTACGGAGGATGCCCGATGTTGAGATTACTCACGGTCATGTGTATCGGCCTGCTTGCGGCAACGGCAACTGCCGAAACCACGCCCCCCGCGGAGTGGCAGATCGTCCGTCCCGACCAGCGGCTCCAGATCGACCTCTCTTTGGCGTTGGGCGAGACCTGTGTGCTCAACCGCCACAACCCCGATGATTCGGTGCTTGGATACAGCTCCGGGTTTCGCGCCGACTATCAGACCATTGTCCTGTTCGATCCTGCTGTCTGCGCGGGTGACTCCACCTATCCTTTTGAGATCAACGAGTTCTCCTTCACTCTCTTCGATCCTCCCAACTACATGGATTCGCGGCTGTACAAATGGCCGCTTCAGATCGAAGTGGTCGTGTACAGCCTGATCAGTCCGGCCGACCCGTGCGATGGCCCGGGCGGCATCCTCGCCACCATTCCGGTAACCTGCGACTCCGCCACGTATGCTTTTCCTAAAATTGGGGCCGTACCCTTCCCGTCTCCGGTCTGTGTCGACGGCCCCTTCTTCATCGGCATCAAGTACACCGACACCTCGTCGCTTCGCCTCCCCTCGATAATGTGGGATACGGAATCAACCCCCGATACGTGCGACGTCTTCCAGTTCCACCCCAACACGTGGTATTCGTGGATTATCTACTGGATAAGCCCCGGGGCCGGTTTCCCGTTCTTCTGGGTCGAAGGCGAGACCCGGTCGCTCGCCTGTTGCGATGATTCCGACGGCGATCTGATCTGCCTTGAGTACGACAACTGCCCCTCGGTGGCGAATGGGAGCCAGCTCGATAACGATGCCGACGGCCACGGCGACGCCTGCGACAACTGCCCCGACGATTTCAACGCCGATCAGGCTGACGCCGATACTGATGGCCTCGGGGATCTGTGCGACAACTGCCCGACGGTAGCCAACAACTCACAGGATGATGCCGACGCCGACGGTATCGGCGACGCATGCGATATCTGTCCTGCGGACCCCACCAACGATGGCGACAACGACGGTGTGTGCGGGATGTCCGACAACTGCCCGATGCACGCGAATCCAGGCCAGGAGGATGCCGACATGGACGGCACCGGTGATGTCTGTGAGGTACTTGACAACTGCCTGGGGACTCGGGGCAATGTCAGCGGTCTCCTCGATGACGCCGTGAATGTGGCCGACCTCACCTACCTCGTCAACTTCCTGTTCCGCGGCGGCGCCGCTCCGCCGGTGATGACCGAAGCCGATGTCAACGCCGACACCATGGTCGTCGTCTCGGATCTGACCTACCTGGTCAACTTCCTCTTCAAGGGGGGAGCGGCTCCGGAGCCGTGTTAAGATCGGTTTAGAAATGACTGCGAAAGAGGCCGCCCCTATGAAGGGGACGGCCTTTTCTTTAGAATCGGGTGAAGCAGTAAGGCGGTTCTGGAGTGGCCAGCACCTGGTCCAACATTCCAATCCGATCGGCCTTCGACACTTTCGCCAGCCCGTACTCAACGAGGCGCGACAACCGCACCGCCCCCATAATGAGCGATGAGAAGTCGGCGATATTCAGGGCAATCTCTATATCAGGCCTGCCCGTCTTTGAGACCTCTGCCCTGCCGTGCGCGAAGGCAACCTTCGTCGAACTCCCGGCCTTTCCCCACCAGGGGTCATCGACGATGAACTCGACCGTAACGGCACCAACGCCATAGACCGCGCCGGGAGTCAATTCAAAGAGCCTCGGTACACTGAGCACCATGTACATTGCCCCCACGGCAGCCGTGTGGGATTCGTGGTACACCGACGGATAGAGCATGTTGGAGTCATTGCGCGGATCGACCGGTACGTAGTGGAATTCGGCATCAGGAGTGTCGAACAGGATCCGCCGCACCTGGTCATGCTGCGAGTGAAGGAAGCTGAGGAACTCACCCAGCACCTCGGGCGATTCGTACAGGCATTCCTCGACATGCAGGTCGTTCGCTACGAAATTGGTGGCGTGCGCCCGGACGAAGCGGTAGATGATGAACCCCCGCACTTCCTCTCCGTCGCGGTACACGACCGCTTTGCCGCCGTTGGCCGGGCTGACTGTTGACTTGATCGTCTGCGCCGTCTCATCGAGCATCCCGTGGCGGTTTGCGAATATGCGTCCATAACAGCCCGCCATGGCGTCATAGTCGGTGTCGACAGCGTGCTTGACGTGGCTCTTCCCGGCCGCGTGCGGAAGAGTCGAAGGCAGCAGCGAGTAGCGGTACTTCTTCCCGCCGTAGCCGAAGCCGATCTTCCGGTAGAAGTCCGGGCGGAACGGCCAGAGCACCGCCATCGGCATTCCGGCCTCATCGCACGTATCGAGGTAGCTGCGGATCATCTCCCCCGCAACCCGCTCCCGTTTGCACGTCAGGTCGACCGCGACCCCGCCCAGCCCCCCGGCCGTGGTTACCGCCGAACGGTAGTTCATCGTGTAGTCGTGCACCCGCATCACCCCGGTGAGGCACTCTCCCCTGAACGCACCGAAAAACCCCACTCGGCCCGACTTGAGCCGTTCCTCCATCCGCTCACGGATCTTGTCCTTGTCCCGGTCGAACACCATTCCGAGCCCCGGGTAAGCGTCGATCATGAGTCGGATGAATTCATCGAAGTGTGCCGTTTCGAGCCTGCGAACCTCAGTCATATGACCCATCCCTTCAAGGAACTAGTACTTTCCGAAGAACCGCGCCAGGGTCTGATGGAACTTGTGCACGCCGGTCACCGGTGAGGCGTACATGAGTATGCACCTCCCCGTAACCGTCGCAATCCCCGCCGCCTGGGCGCGACTCGCGGCTTCCGAGAAGTCAGCGCCGCGCTGAAACCAGAGGCGCTTCAACCCGCGAGCAACCGCGTCATCAACGACCGGGAGCGCCTGATCCGGACGAACGGCCACCACGGCCGCCTCCACATCGGGCGGCAGGTCCTTCACCGATGCATACGCCCGTTCACCGCCCACTGTTTCGGCATGGTTGTTGACCGCATACACCGTATGTCCCCGGTCCTTGAGCACCCGGCAGATCTCGCGACCGAATTTGTGCGGGGAATCAGTCGCTCCGACCACAGCAATCGGTCCCGGTTCCAGAAAGCTCTTCACAACGTCATCCATACAACCTCCACCCGCCCCCCGGACTTACCGCCGGAAGACTTCGATTACGTACCACGTCGCGACGAACAGGAGGAACACCGTCAGCACCACTTTTATGGCCTTTTCCGGCAGGTAACGCTGGGCTCTCGCTCCAATATACATCCCGACAGCCCCGCCGATCCCCAGCGACAGCCCCAGCAGCCAGTCCGGTTCGGCGCTTACTCCGGGGACCAGCTTCACCTCGTCGATCACCCAGTAAATGAAAATGCCGCACAGCGAGCTGGCAAAATTGGAGAATAACGACGCTCCCGCCACCGTGTGCACCGGCAGGCGAAAGTACGCCACCAGGAGCGGTGCGATAATCGCCCCGCCGCCGATCCCGTAGACTCCTCCCACAACTCCCACGGCCAGGCTGATCAGGCTCAACTTCATCGTCGGGATCTCATACCGCTCACCCGAGAATGTATAGGCCACGCGCCGCAGGTTGAAGGACGAGTCGGTTACTGCGAAGGCACCGGTGCCGCGACCGCGATCATTCTCTCCCCGTCGCCGTGCGGCAATGACATCCTGTAAGAGGCGAATTGCAATGAACGCTAATATGAGTGCGGCGAACCCTTTGAAAGCTCTCGGATCCGGAAGCAGGGTCACCCGCACGATCGCCCCGAGGATCATACCGGGCAGCGAGCCCAGAATGATAGCCAGCGACAGCACCCAGACCATGCGGTTCTCGCGGAAATACCGGTACACGCCCGTTGGCGTGCCGATGACGTTGAAGAACAGGTTGGTCGGCGATGCCCCAGGACCGGTGAAGCCGAGCACGCTCACCTGAAACGGCAACAAGAGAAACGCCCCCGACAACCCCCCGGTAGCCGCCAGACAGGACACTATCATCGATACCAGCGGCGGCAGCCACCACCAGGTTTCCACCCCGCTGACCGGAAACTCAACCATTGATTCCTCCGGGGCGCCGGTCGTCTTTTCGGCCGCCGCCGGCGTTCAATATGCACGCCTCCTCATTCGGGCGCAACACTTAGTCTTCCGTTTGACTTTATGGCGGTTATCCTCTATCGTTGCTTCATGGAGCGATCCACGGGTGCTTGCCTGTCAACGGGCAAGAAACTCCTCTTCGCCATGATGCTCGTGGCAGTTGTTTTTGCCCTGCTCGAAGGGGCGGCGCAGCTATTGCTGCGTTCGGGAGGGGATCGCCACGAACCAACACCGGATGCGGGCTGGCAAACCGCGTTCTTCCGATCGTCCTTTGATTGGCACGAGCCCGATCCCGATCTCCTCTGGCGTTTCCGTCCGAATCTCAACAACTCGCTCATTAAGACTAATTCGCGCGGCCTCATTGCCGATGAAATCCCCCCGGGGAAGCACCCTGATGCTCTGCGGGTGCTGGTGCTGGGAGACTCATCACCGGTCGGCCTGGGATTGAGAGACCGTTCGGCCGCGTTTCCCGAAGTCCTCAAACGGCAACTCGGAACTTTCCTCGCGCCGGGCCAGACGGCTGAGGTTATCAACGCCGCCGTCAGTGGGTACTCCAGCGAGCAGATCGCCCTCTTTCTCGACACCGAGGGAATCCTTTTGGAGCCCGACTTCGTCGTCCTCTACTGCGGGAACAACGACGCCTCCATCTCCGGCTCCCGGTCCGACCGGGAGTTGCTCCAAGCCCAGAAACTCCCGGGGCTTCGCCATGCGCTCAATCGTTCCGCTTTCTATCGCATGCTCCGCGATGTCCTCGCCTCGACAACCACGGAGAGCTCCTGGCGCTCCGGCACGGCGCTCGTTCCGCGGGTGACTCCCGCCCGGTACGCCGAGAATCTCGAACGCATAGCCAAAGAGTGCACATCGCACGGCGCACGCCTCTTTGTCGTCGTGCCGCCTGTTCCCCGCCTTTGGCCCGCCAGTCTCCAGTTTCGACCCCTGCGGCATGTGATCGACGACGCCGGGGAACTCATATTTCCACAACCTCTGCGAGCCATCCTCGACCGGGAGCTGTTCTACTGCCTCAGTGAAGCACACCTCAACCTGAGGTATGAGAAGATTGATCCGTTCACTCGCCTGGTCTACCGCTCCGCAGTATCCGATACCCTGTCGCCGGATCTGGCAGCGGACCGGTGGCGCTCTATCGCAGCCGCGGATCCCCGCCCGGTCAACTGCAACAACCTCGGTGTATCGCTCTGGCGGGTCGGCGACTTCCACGGCGCCGACAGCGCCTTCGATGCGGCCCGTCGCGCTCTCGCCGCCGGTGCCCCAGGAGGGTATGCCCGCCATGCGGAAGGGGCCGCCATCCTGTACAATCGGGGGATCAACGCGCTTGACGCTGTCCACGCGGACGACGCTTCCATCGACGGGAGTTCGGCGCTCGCTGTCGCATGCCTTGATTCGGCTCTCCAGGACGACTGGCTGTCGTTGAGGATCAAACGTCCCTATGTGGAGGCCATCCTCGCCTTGACCGGTCGCCCCGGCGTCACCGTCGTCGATCCCGGGGCCCACTTCCGCGCGGCCGGGTTTGAACGGCTTTTTGTCGATCACTGCCACCCGACCGAACTGGGGCACCAGATAATCGGCCGCGCCCTCGCCGAAGCAATGTTCCCCTTTGTGCCCGAGGCCTGGAAGCGCCTGTCCGATCCCGCTTGATTTGCCCGCGTTTTCGTCGTACCATGCCGACAGTCCCACCCACTTGCCGCCACACTACCGAATCATGCTCCCCACAACCCTGTGCCAAACAGGATGCGCCATGCGAATTCGGTCATATATGAAGTTAGCGGCAACCATGGCCGCTTTGATGCTGTCAGGCGACAGTGAGTCTGCCCCGCCCCCCGAACCGGAGCCTCCGCGCGTTTTGAGCGGCGCCGAAGTTCAACTCATCGAGGGCATCCAAGCCTTCGGCCTGCAGCTCTTCGCCCGGGCGCTGGAGGAGCACCCCACGGAAAACGTGATTGTCTCCCCTTTCTCAGTCGCCATGGCCCTTGGTATGGCGCACAACGGCGCCGCCGGTGACACGCGACTGGCCATCGACTCGGTCCTGAGCCTGCCTGCCATGGCCGACAGTGCCGTCAACCAGGCTTTCACCGGCTTACTGACCCTCCTTTCCAGTACTGACTCAGCCGTGCAGGTCAATATCGCCAACTCCCTTTGGTACCGCAGCGGTTTCGCCATGCGACCTACCTTTCCGGCGATCGCCCGCGAGGCCTTTCAGGCTCACCTGGCTGATCTGGATTTCTCCGATCCGCAGCCGGCCGAAACCATCAATTCGTGGGTTTCCGATGCCACCCGGGGCAAAATCAGGCAGATCGTGCCAGACCAGATCGACCCGTTGATGATGGTTTACCTGATCAACGCCATCTATTTCAACGGGACTTGGACAACCGAATTTGATGCTGACCGAACGGCAGACACTACCTTCCGAACCCTCGGGGGCAGTGTCATTACTATCCCCATGATGGCGCTGGACGAATCCCTCCCGTATGTGGAAGATAGTGAATACCAAGCGGTTGATCTGCCGTACGGCGGTGGCCGCTATCGTTTGACGGCGATTCTGCCGCGCGACCGGGCCGATGTCGATTCGCTGGCTCATGCCCTTACCCCGGATCGCTGGGCCATACTCATCTCGTCTCTGCAAACCAGACCCGGCACAGTGTTTCTCCCGAGATTTGAGTTGGCCTTCCAGATCAGCCTCAATTCCATATTATCGAACCTGGGTATGGAAGTCGCATTCAGCCCCGAGCGGGCCGATTTCAGCCGTCTCGCCGACCGCGAAGACCTCCACATCTCGGAAGTTCTTCACAAGACCTACATGAAAGTCGATGAGAAGGGGACTGAAGCGGCCGCCGCCACCAGCGTCGGCATAGGGATCACCTCTGTCGGGCCGGCGAAGTTCACGATCCGCTTAGACCGCCCTTTCCTCTTTGCCGTCAGGGATTCCCACTCTGGAGCATTGCTTTTCCTGGGACGCATATCCAATCCGATGGCCGAATGAACCGGCAGTTCGGAGCTGAAGCAAAGGACTTGCATAGCCGGATTCTCTTAAGTCTTCCACCGGCAAGCACTTCTTATCTCCGCCGGACGGGGGTGACAAGCCTTGCGCAGAGGTTTTTTTCGAGGAAATTCCTTGCCAAATCCACGGCAGTTCTTTTAGTTTACCCGGAATGGCAATGTATATAATGCGGTTAAACGCCCAGCCGGCCCCACGCGTCTGTTGGGTAAAAAGGGTTTAATCCGATGGGAAGGTATATGTCACGAAGAGTTCTTGCTGTTGCTATCTTGAGTGTTTGCATCCTGCTTCTCTCGGGATCGGTCCTTGGCCGGGATGCCCTGTCCAGATCAGGCGATCGCGGCCCCAATGACCCCATGGCCACCCAGAACGTGGCCCATTGTGTGGCTATGCACGACGTCGGCCAGCTCGTTCTGGCTGTGAACAATAACGGAACTTTTGCGACCGGCTTCACCCAGGCAACGCCAGCCGATTGCTTCACCGGCCGGGCCATTCCCGCCGGCGGTGGCGAGTACCCCAAGGGCTCCGGCGTGCAGTACGTGTTTGCCGCGTCCTTCTGGGTCGGCGCTGTCGTGGGCCGCGACACCCTCGTCTCACAGGGTGCCGACGGCTGGGAGGGGCTCCAGGAGATGTATCCCGATGTCTCCCCCTTCGGTGACATGAAGAAGCGGTCGATCATCGACCCCTCTGCTCCTGAATACGACGGTGCGATTTCCGAGCAGGACTACATTGCCGTTTACTCGGATACCTTCCGCACGCTCTCGGATGCCGATGAAAGCGGCCGGCCGCATATCCCCCTTCACATCGAAGTGACGCAGAACTCCTACTCCTGGTCGTACTCCTACGCCGAAGATCTTGTCCTTTTCGACTACCAGATCCGCAATATTGGCAACCAGCGCCTGCGCAATGTCTACATGGGCATTTACGTGGATGCTGACGTCACCGGAACGGACGGCCAGGGTTTCGACGACGATATCTGCGGCTTCAAGCCGGTCCAGAACCGCAAGTACGGTCCCTGCATCTTCCCTGACACGGTGTACATCGCCTGGATCGCCGACAACGACGGCGACTTCGAGGGCGGAGCGGTCGAGGCCAAGCCGGCCCCCCACGTTACTGCCACCCGTATTGTCCGCACCCCGGCCGAGACGCTCAACGTCAGTTTCAACTGGTGGATTTCAAACGGCGCGTCCGCGCTGGACTTCGGCCCGCGGGAACGTCCTGTCCTGGGGGGTGACCCGTTCCGGGATTTTGGAACCGGCGGCACCGGTACTCCGGTTGGCGACCGCAACCGGTACTACACCCTTCGGAACCAGGAATTCGACTACGACCAAATCTACACGGCCAGCATCAGTTCCAGCGATGAGGTCTGGCTGGCTCCCCCGCCGAGCCTGGCCAGTGACTTCGCCGACGGTTACGATACTCGCTACCTCCTGTCCTTTGGCCCCTTTGACATCTCGGTGGGCCAGACGCTGCCGCTGTCGTTTTCCTACCTGGCCGGCGCTGAATTCCACACCGACCAGAGCAACGCCCAGCAGAACCTGCCGGACAACCCCGAGGCCTACTACGAGAACCTCGATTTCAGCGATCTCGGCCTGAACGCCACCTGGGCGGACTGGATCTACGACAACCCGGGCGTTGATACCGACGGTGACGGCTACCGCGGCAGGGCCCGCCTCGTCGGGACCGACAGCCTGGGCCAGGTGGTCTGCGATACCGGCGGCTGGCCGGCCGGCCCGGGTGACAAGGGTCTCCTGCAGGAGAACGACTTCGACACGGTCTGGTACAAGGGGGACGGCGTTCCCGACTTCCGGGGCGCCTCGCCGCCGCCGGCGCCGCAGTTTGAACTGGCCCCGAGCCTGGGCCAGATCAAGGTGGTCTTCAACGGGCTGCGCTCCGAGACGACCAAGGACAACTTCGCCAACGCCGTCGACTTTGAAGGCTACCGCGTCTACGTCGGCCGGGACAACCGCTCCACGAGCTACTCTTTGCTGACCTCGTACGACCTGGAAGACTACAACCGCTACCGCTGGGATACGGTCAGGGCCGAGTGGAACCTCTCGGAGACACCCTTCACTTTGGAGCAGCTGCGCGACCTGTACGGGGCGGAGTTCGAACCCCTGTACTGGACGCCCACCCGGCCGTGGGTGGTCAGCGAAGGAGAGGCCGACATCCAGTACTACTTCACCATGCAGGACTACAACGCCTCGGACCTGACTTTGGCCGACGGGATCAGCAAGGTCTACCCCGATGCGCCGTACCCGTCGACCTTGATTCCGGCGGAGGCCGATCCGAGCGAGCTGACGCCGTCGGGACGGCTGAAGTACTTTGAGTACCAGTACGTGGTCGACGACCTGTTGCCGACGGTGCCCTACTACATCAACGTGACGGCCTTCGACTACGGTTCGCCGGCCTCGGGGCTGCCCAGTCTGGAGACGGCGGTGAGCGTGGGGGCGCAGTGCGCTTACCCGCAGCCGTCGCTGGCCGAGGTGGAAGCGCAGGACCTGCAGGTGTTCGTCTACCCCAACCCGTACCGCATCGACGGCACGTACCGCGAGCTCGGCTTTGAGGGGCGCGACGACGTGACCCGTCCGGACAACCGGGTGCGTGAGGTGCACTTTGCCAACCTGCCGGCCAAGGCGACGATCCGCATCTACACGATGGACGGCGACCTGGTCAAGGAGATCCAGCACGACAACCCGGGCGGCTGCGAGAACGGCTGCCACAACAGCTGGGACCTGATCACCCGCAACACGCAGATGGTCGTCTCGGGCCTGTACTACTGGACGGTCGAGGACGACAAAGGCGATGTCCAGATCGGCAAGCTCGCCATCATCATGTAGCCGCCTGCCGCTACCGTGAATTTCCCGAACCGGGATGGCCCTGCGGTCATCCCGGTCTTCTTTTGTCTTCTTCCCATTGATCGTCGGTCCTTCACCTCGATAGAAGTGTCCGTCAAATTGTCCTTGTCAGCCCACCTTCTCATGCATATCCTTTGCGGTGTCCCAGACGGCAGGAGATCAGGTTGTCCACGAACTGCCGCGTTCCTGCTGTGCGATTTGATTGAACACCCGGCAGGCATCCTTCGTCAGTTGGGTAAAACGGTTTAGTCCGATGGGAAGGTATATGTCACGAAGAGCTCTTGTTGCCGTGATTCTCGGCATGTGTGGGCTGCTCCTTTCCGGATCGGCCCTGGCCCGCTATATGCCCCTGGGGTCTTCCGGCCGTGGGGCAAATGACCCGATGGCCGCGCAAACAGTCTGCAATGGTGTGGCCATGCACGATATTGGCCAGCTCGTTCTGGCCGTCAACAATAATGGAACCTTCGGTCTTGGCTTCACGATCGGCCCCACGTCCGACTACTTCACCGGTCGGGCCATTCCCGCCGGCGGTGGCGAGTACCCCAAGGGCTCCGGCGTGCAGTACGTATTCTCGGGCTCATTCTGGGTCGGCGCCGTCGTGGGCCGCGACACGCTTGTTTCAGTTGGCGGTGACGGCTGGTGGATTGTCCGCGAGATGTTTCCAGATGTGGCCCCTTTCGGCTGCATGCAGAAGCGCTCAATTATCGACCCTTCGGCTCCTGAATTCGAAAGAGCCGTTTCTGAGCAGGACTACATTGCGGTTTACACCGACACCTTCATCGCGCTCACCGGCGGCGATGACAGCGACGGCGGCAGGCAGCACCTCCCGATCCGGATCCAGGTGACGCAGAACTCCTACTCCTGGTCGTACTCCTACGCTGAAGATCTTATCCTTTTCGACTACCAGATCCGCAACATCGGCAACCAGCGCCTGCGCAATGTCTACATGGGCGTGTACCTCGATGCCGATGTCTGTTCTAACTGCGGGAACAGCGGTTTCGACGACGATATCTGCGGCTTCAAGCCGGTCCAGAACCGCAAGTACGGTCCCTGCATATTTGAGGACACAGTGTACATCGCCTGGATCGCCGACAACGACGGTGACTTCGAGGGTGGAGCGGTCGAGGCTCGACCAGCCCCCCACGTCACCGCCACCCGTATTGTCCGCACCCCGGCCGAGACGCTCAACGTCAGCTTCAACTGGTGGGTTTCCAATATGGATCCGGCCCTGGACTTCGGCCCGCGGGGACGCCCTGTTCTGGGGGGTGACCCGTTCCGGGATTTTGGAAGCGGTGGTGTTGGCACGCCCCCGAATGATCGAAACAAGTACTATATGCTTCGGAACCAGGAATTCGACTACGACCAAATCTACACAGCCAGCATCGGTTCCAGCGATGAGGTCTGGCTGGCTCCCCCGCCGAGCCTGGCCAGTGACATTGCCGACGGCTTTGATACCCGCTACCTCCTGTCCTTTGGCCCCTTTGACATTTCGGTGGGCCAGACGCTGCCGCTGTCGTTTTCCTACCTGGCCGGCGCTGAATTCCACACCGACCAGAGCAACGCCCAGCAGAACCTGCCGGACAACCCCGAGGCCTACTACGAGAACCT
>JBGSIV010000200.1:0-3579 GCA_041742355.1 Candidatus Zixiibacteriota bacterium | reverse complement strand
GTGTCGAAAAGTTGCTTCCTTTTTCGCGCGCCTCGGCCGCCTTCCACCGCCGGTGCGTCCACATCCACTGGTCCGGGTACTGCCGGATGATCTTCTCGTAGAACCGGTGTACCGCAATCGTCATATCGTCGACATCCCGGTCGACGTCGCCGCTGTGCGGCGGATAAATGGGTTCGCCGGCCATCACGACATGCCGGTCATACCTCTCGCGGCGCATCAGGTAGGGCAGCAGCGGGGCATCGGCCTTCACCGCGAAAAGCGCCGGCCCCCGGGCCGCGATAGCGGTCCGGCCGAAGAATTCCAGCGCCAGTCCGGTGTGGCTGTGCTGGTCGCCCGCGATTCCCACCACCCGGTTCTGCTTCAACGACCGCAGAATTCCCCGCGCCGCCACCGTTGCCTCGATCGTTTCCGCACCCAACGACCGGCGGTAGCCGTTGAGCAGGTGGTGGACCTTTTCATTATGCTGGACGCCCACCAGCAGATCGATCGGGTGCCCCATCAGGCTGATCCAGTTGCCAAAGAGCTCCCAGTTACCGAAGTGGGCCGTGATGACGATGCATCCCTTGCCGCGTCGACGGGCTTCCTCCACATGCTCGATCCCGTTGCCCTCGATCATCGCACGCGCCCGTTCCCGGCCGACAGCCGGAAAGCGCGATACCTCCACCAGTGAACGGGCCATATTTTCAAAGACACGTTTCACGGCGGCCCGGATTAATGCGTCGGACAACTCTTTGCCGAGAGCTTTGGTCAGGTTCTCGTACGCGATATCGCGGCGCTTCTTCCACAGCGCATGCACCGTGTCTCCCAGGCCCACGGCAAAACGGTCGGCCGACGCGGGCGACAGGCGCCGCGCGAGCGCGCCGCCTCCCCTCGCCAGCAGGTATTCAATTTCGTGCCCTAGCTTCGCCATGGCTCGTCGTCGTCGACCTGCTCCGGGTTGTCAGGGTCGCCGTAGTCGAAATCGGACGACTCATATTTCTCCTGCTGCTCCCACTTTTTGTAGTAGGTGCGGCGCTTCCGGTAGCGCAGGAACGCCCCAACGATAACCACGAGGGCCAGGAAGATCCACAACCACAGCATGTCAGCCAGTAATGTCACCAGGTTAAACCGTCCGCTCCAGTATGTTTGAAACTCACGTTCAAAATCCGCGTACGACGATCCGGTCGTCTGCAGGAAGGCCTCATCGTACAACGCGCCGTCGCGAATAGCATCAAGAAACTCGCTGACCGCCGCCGGGCCGTAGGCGTCGAAGAAGTAATTCACCGCCACCTGCGACTGGGCATACGCCACGGCGACCTTGTCCTGGTTGAAGCGATTCATCAGTTCGATTTCCGCCAACGGGATGTACTGGCCGAAGATCGCCGCCTGGCTCATGGACAGATTGTCCACCCAAGACCATTCGGTGCTGACCCGCTGCGCCAGCCCCTCGTCGAACCACCGCGGCGCCTGGTGAAACCCGGTCCGCCGGGCCAGCAGGAGGTGGGAGTACTCATGGGTCAAGAGCTGCGCGAGCGATTTGCCGAGGTTGAACCGGTCCGGCGATTTGACCGCGATAATACCGCGCGCCGGGTAGGCCAGCGCCGCCCCCCAGTCGGGAATTTTCCCGCCCAGCAGCCGCTGGAACTCGTCCACTTCATCGACCAGGTACACCTTAGGCTTGTAGGGGAGTGAATCCCCGATCAGGTCGATCAGCTGTCGCCGGGCCGTATTGAGGACCGAGTCGGCGTGGTCTATATAATGTGGCTGATCGAAGTAGAAGGCGAAGTACGCCCGTTCGACCGGCGGAGCATCCTGCGCCCGCAGCGCTCCGATTCCCGGCATTCCTGCCGCCAGGAGCCAGAATCCCAGCCACACCATTGCCCGGTGCGGGAAACCGGCCCAATTTCGATCACATTGCCCATTCACAAGCGCAAGTATAGGAAAATTGCCCACTTCCGGCAAGGAGCGATACTTTGCGGAGGTCCGAGGCTTCCGCCGAACTTAGACCGATCCTCAACAAGCACGTCCGACAATGATTGCCGGATCGATCCATCTCAGTTGACATCCCCCCGGCTTTTTCGTACCCTCAGGCAGTATTGATATAACCGGTTTGGAACAGGAGTTAACCGAGATGCAGGTGAATGACATTTTCGAATACGCTATGAAGATGGAAACGGACGGCCGGACGTTTTACCTCGATCAGGCCCAGAAAGCCGAGCAGAGGCAGTTCAAGGAGATCTGGGAACAGCTGGCCGACGATGAACTCAAGCACTACAACCTGTTCAAGGCGATCCGCGACGGACACAAGGCCACGTACGACGAGGGCACGCACACGACGATTCTCGCCGCCACGATGAATGTCTTCGAAGAACTCAAGGCCTCGGGCAAAGACTTCACGTTTGCCCAGGATGTCGCGAAAGCGTGGAAGGAAGCCCGCGAGGTCGAGCGCAAGAGCGAAGATTTCTACCGCGCCAAGGCGAAGGAAGTCGATTCTGAGGCGAAGCGGACCATTCTCAACCGTATCGCCGACGAAGAGCACAAGCACTTCGTGACCCTCGACCATGTCATCCAGTTCCTCGACCGCCCGAAGCAGTGGCTGGAGGACGCGGAGTGGCATCATCTCGAGGAGTACTGAGCCGACGATTCCAGTTGTCTTCCATGGCGGAGTAACCCTCCGCCATTTTTTTGCCCTGCCGTCGCGCGCCGCGCTCCTCCGCGCGTCCGGCGAAAACTCGCGAGCGTTGCGTCGCTTTCGTGCGACCCGCGGCCTGTTGTCCCATTCTTCACAAATAATCCTTGACCCAATAAGTCGGTCATCGTATACTGCTACCACAACGCGGGTTCTTCTATCCAACTGCCCTAATAGTACTATTATCAAGAACACGGAGGCGTGTTGTGGCTACTGATTACGAGGGGATCGTCTCCCCGGATCTTACGACCAAGTCCTCGGTCGAGGACCTTACCACCCCGCGATTCATGAACATGATCAACGAGCTTCGCAAAACTAAACCGACCACCCGCACCCCGCAACTGGTTGTTCAGTCCCGGAGATTCCGCCGCGTTCTGGCCGGTCTCCGCAACGAGTGGGATCAGGTCCGTCCCTACCGTCATGCGCAGGCCACGGGTCTCGTGCTCGGCCAGATGGCCCTGAATCCGAAACTCGCCGCGACCACGGTGCTTACCGAGACGGTGAACTTCGTTGCCGCGAACGGCCCGTACGGCGTCGACGGCATCCTGCTGACCGCCCTGTCGGCGGCGCAGTGGCTGAACCCGACCGGTTACGCCGATGCGCTGAGCCGGCTTGGCCACCTGACCACCCAGCCGGTCCAGAATCCCAAGGGGAAACTGGGCATTTACTTCTACGACCTCGGTCTGGGCGGCCCGCGCGCGATCGCGGCGGCTCTGCCGCAGCAGACCTTCCGCCCGCAGACCGAGCGGTACAACGAGTACCTGGGCGCCGAGAACCAGTACCTGGCCGAGCAGCAGCAGGATTTCCGCCGCACCGCTCAGCCGGCCCGTATTGCGCCGTCGAACCTGATGTTGTCCGGTTATCCGGATGCGCTGCGCAACTACCTCTTCGTTGACCGCGCGGCCACCGGC
>JBGSIV010000199.1:0-13654 GCA_041742355.1 Candidatus Zixiibacteriota bacterium | reverse complement strand
CCGAGGGCGTCGGCGCGCGCAGGTCGGCGACAAAATCAGCCAGCGTCACATCGATTTCGTGCCCCACCGCCGATATCACGGGAATCTTCGAGGCCGCGATCGCCCGCACGGTAATCTCCGTGTTGAACGGCCACAGATCCTCCAGCGAGCCCCCGCCCCGACCGACAATGAGCACGTCGATGTCGCCGCGGGTATTGAAATACCTGATTCCCGCCGCGATCGTGCACTCGGCGCCGTCCCCCTGCACCTGCGCGGGATAGAGGAACAGCTGCACCGCTTTGTTGCGGCGGCGAGCGATCTGCACAATGTCGCGGATCGCCGCGCCGGTTCGCGAGGTCACGATCCCGATCCGCCGAGCGTACCGAGGGATTTCCTTCTTGCGCGCCGGATCGAAGAGACCCTCGGCCGCAAGCTTCTCCTTCAACTGACGGAAAGCCAGCTCCAGCGCCCCGATCCCGGCCGGTATTACCTTGCGGCAGGTGAGCTGGTACTGCCCCCCCTTCTCGTACACACTGATATCGCCGAACACGAGAACCTTCTGGCCATTTTTCAGCTCGAACTTCATCCCGTTGCCCGTCGAGCGCCAGATCACTGCCTTCAGGACCGCGTTGTCATCTTTGAGATTGAAGTACCGATGCCCCGAGGAATGATGCAGGAATCCGGAGATCTCCCCCTCGACCCAGATCCCCTGGAGTGAGGACTCGAGTGTGCCCTTGATAATCCGGGTGATGGCGGTGACCGTGTACGCCTTCGGCTGGTTCATGGCGGCAGTATATGACAGGGCGCCGCGACTATGCAACCATAAACGCTCCACTGCCACGAATCGGCCGATGCTATTAGTCGGAGGCCTTGTTGAGTTCGTCGAGAATGCGCTGAGCCAGCGCGAGCGTAATGCCCTTGACTCCTGCGAGACGTTCCGGGCTCTGCTGCCTGATCTGCTCGACCGAGCCGAACTCGGTCAGCAGCGCTGTCTGCTTCGCCGGCCCGATTCCCTTGATCTCGGCGAGCGCCGAAGTGATCGTCCGCTGCGTGCGGACCTTGCGGTTGTACTCGATCGCAAAGCGGTGCGCTTCGTCCCGAATATGCTTCAGGAGCAGCAGCGCTGGCGAGCTGCGCGGAATCACGATCGGATCGGACACCCCCGGCACGTAGACTTCCTCGAGCCGTTTGGCCAGCCCGATCACCGGCTGCTCGTCCAGCCCAAGGTAGCGGAGCTCCCGCTGCGCCACCGACAGCTGCCCCTTGCCGCCGTCGACCACAACCAGATCCGGCATGGACTTCTCTTCCTCGGCGCGGCGCTTGAAATACCGGCCCACCACCTCGGCCATCATCATGAAATCGTTCTGGCCGGTGATCGTCTTGATCTTGAAGTGCCGGTATTCGTTCTTGTACGGCCGGCCGTTGTTGAAGTAGACCGCCGAACCGACCGCATCCGTCTCGCCCGTGTTTGAAATATCGAAGCAGACAATCTCCCGAGGCGAACGCTGCAGCTTCAGCGCGTCTTTCAGGCTCGTCACCATCTTGCTGGTCCGGTCGGACACCTGCCGCTTCTGGATCAGCAGTTCATCGAGCAGCAGCCGCGCGTTACGGCCGGTCAATTCCACGAGTTTCGACTTGTCGCCGATCTGCGGCAACACCACCCGCACCCTGGTCCCCCGCTGCGTTCGGAGCCATTCTTCGAACAGGTCGATCTCCTCGAAACCGAAGGGGAGGAAGAGCTCATCAGGAAGGTTCGGCTGGTGATTGTAGTACTGCGTGAGAAACGTCTGCAGCACGGCCTCGTCATCGTGACCCACCGGCGCCGACAGCTGGAAATCCTGGCGTCCGATCAGCACCCCTTCGCGAATCTGCATCACCACCGCCACCGCGTCGCTCCCCTCGCGGGCTATCGCGACCATATCCCGGTCGACCAGATCTCCGACATCGACCTTCTGCTTGATCATAACCGACTGGATCGCCGCAATCTGATCGCGCAGCTCGGCCGCATCCTCAAACCGTTCGGAGAACGCCGCCGCCCGCATCCGTTCGGTCAAACGATCGATCAGCGCCCGCGATTTCCCCCGCAGCACCATGATCACCCCCTCGATCCCCTCACGGTACTGCTCCTGGCTCACGAGCCCCTCGCACGGCCCGCCGCACCGCTTGATGTGGTAGTCGAAACAGACGGAAATCTGCTTTCCCTCGGCCGGGGGCAACACGTAGTTGCAGGTGCGGATCTTGAAGAGCTGGCTCAGAAAGGCGATTGTCCGGCGCATCCCCCGGGCGTTCGTGTACGGACCAAAGTAAGTCGCCGCGTCTTTCTCGATCCGCCGCACCACCATCACCCGGGGAAAAGCGTCCTGGGTCGTGATCTTGATGTACGGAAAATGCTTGTCGTCTTTCAGGTTGACATTGTAGTGCGGCTTGTGCTCATGCACCAGGTTGGCTTCGAGAATCAGCGCCTCGACCTCGCTGTCGACCACCATCAGGTCGAAATCAACCACCTGCCCGACCATGCGGGCAATCCGCTCCGGATGGTCCGCCGACTGCTGGAAGTAGGTGCGGACACGATTGCGCAGATTCTTGGCCTTACCGATATACAGAATCCGCCCCTTATCGTCGCGGAACATATAGATCCCCGGCGATTTGGGCAGGTTTTTCAGTTTCAGGTCGAACGCCTCGGTGCGCTTACTCATGCCTGTTGAACACCTTAGCGGAAGAAGAGTTTCGGAGCGCGGCTACTCGAGCACGCGGCGGGCGCCGGCATAACTCCTGGCCCAGTAGGATTCATCGATACCACTGATAATCACCCCGCGGGACGACGAGGCATGAATGAAATTGTCGTACCCGAGGAACACGCCGACATGGGAGATCGAGGCGCCATCGGTCTTGAAAAACACCAGGTCCCCATAGCGCAATTCATTGCGGCCGACCGGATGCCCGTTACGGAACTGCTCCGCGGCTGTCCGGGGCAGCTGCATCTTGCCGAAAGTCTTGAAAACCTCCCGCGTGAACAGCGAACAATCGATACCCGGCTCGTACGCGGAGTGTCCCGCGTATGGCTTGCCGAGGTACGACTGCAGAATCAACCCCAGCCGGACATACTCGGAAGTTGTGAAAGAAGCCTCCTCCTGCTGCGCCGAGGCAGGACGCGAGGATGCCTCCGCCGGACCGTCGCTCCGGAACCGGGGATACCCGGTGCAACCGGCGATGACAATCGCGGAACACCAAACCATTATGACTAGCAGAATCCGCATCAAGTTATCCGAGGATATACAACGTTGAACCTACGACTATAGTATACGCGGGTCAGCAGAATCAGGACAAGAACAAAAACAAGGTAGACCGGGAAGTACCACCCGGCTAGCAGGGTCAACAGAAGGATCGGCAGTTTGGCGGCCAGCAAATCCCCCGTTTGCGACGACTTCCAGGCCGCTAAGAGTATGAATAACAGTGCAATAGAGCCAATGACCGTTAGTTCCTTGAGCCCCGACCGCACCGCCACCGCGATCGCTCCGGCCATCAGCACCATTGCCAGCCCTTTCACCGCCCAGCCGGGCCAAATCGCAGCTAGCGTCCTCTTGCCCGTCGCCCGGTCCCCCTCCCGATCCGGAAGCGTGGTCAACAGGTAGATCGATCCCACCGCCAGGGCGAAGTAGACCGGGCTGTCCCAACCGAGCAAACCGGCGTTGTGCTCGGTCAGATCCGGCATGACCGTCAGCGGCACCAGAAATCCGTACGCGTAGGCGTTGGCGACCAGCCCCCAGAACGGCCGATCCTTGAGACGGAACGGCGGCACGCTGTAGAGGTAACCCAGAACAAAAAGCTGCGAAACAACCACCATCAGTACGAATGATATGCTTGAGGCAATCAGCAGGCCGGCCGTCGAAGCCACCAGAAATCCCCCCAACAGCTCCCGTTCGGTCAGGTAGCCGCGCTCCAGAAAGGCCAGCTTGCCATTGATCCGATCGCTTTCCCGGTCATAGACCTGGTTGAGATAGTATGTTCCCGCCGAAAGCAGGCTCAGGCAGATCATCACGAGCAGGTCGCGAATTCCTGCCGTTTCGCCGGACAAATCAAGATGATAGTGAAGTGATACCAGATACACCGACCAGACCGGGAGGTGCAGCAACGGGCGCGCGGCGAACAGCAGGTCCAGCCACTTCACCGGAATCTCCTCTACGGCCGGATGAGGGTGAAGTAGGCCAGCATGAAGGGCGCCGCGAACAGGAGCGAGTCGAACCGATCGAGTATTCCGCCGTGGCCGGGGATGATCGCCGAGGAGTCTTTCACCCCGACTGAACGTTTCCACATCGACTCGACCAGATCCCCAAGCTGGCCGAAAATGCTGGCGCCTACCGCGACCGCCATAACATGTGCCAGCCCCAGCCCGCTGAACTTCCAGAAGTACATGAGTAGCCCGATCAATACCGCCCCGGCAATTCCCCCGAGGAAGCCCTCGACCGTCTTATTTGGCGAAACCGTCGGCGCCAGCTTGTGCCGCCCCATCGTGCTCCCGACCCACATCGCCGCCGTATCCCCCAGCCAGAGCACGCCAAAGAGAAACATCAGTGAGTCCCCACCATGCTGACCGTGCGCCCCCATGCCGACGAGAAAGACACAAGTGTAGCCGACCGCCAGGTAGAACACTCCCCACAGCAGCCGGCTGTGCCGCTGGAACAACTCCGCTGGCGTCCGCTTCCCTGTGGCGAAGATCATCGCCGATACCAGGAAGAACCCGATCAGGACCGCCGATGCACCCGACAGGTTGATTTCTGCCGGGGGTGCGACATCCCGGCCGAACATCGCCCGGTGCAGGGCCAGCGGAGCGGCGACCAGCGCGAAGGTACTTCCCGCCGTCACAAGACCTGTCCAGAAGACGAACGACCCGGCGCGCCATCCCTCGCCGTACAGGTACTCCCCCATGCCCAAAAGCAGGAACAGGAGGAGCATCCCGAACAGCCACCAACCCCCCTGGTACGCGATCCAGAGGATCGCCGGGATAAACAGGGCTGCGACTGCGATGCGAAGCGCGAGGTTTCGGCTCATGTTTTGATGGTATCGGTGAGCTTGCCGAAGCGCCGCTCACGGCGCTGATAATCGGCGACCGCCTTGAACAGCTCTTCCCGTCCGAAATCGGGCCAGAGCGTGTCAATTACATGCAATTCCGTGTAGCTCGTCTGCCACAGGAGGACATTTGAGATGCGCATTTCTCCCGAGGTCCGGATCAGCAGGTCGGGATCGGGAATTCCCGAGGTATAGAGAAAGCTCGAGAATAGCTCTTCATTGATTTCCGGCAGATCGATCATCCCGGCGCGGGCGGCGTTGGCGATCGATTTGACCGCATCGAGAATCTCCGTCCGCCCGCCGTAGTTGAGCGCCAGGCAAAGGGTCAGCCCCTTGTTGCCCCGGGTCTTCTCCACCGCCTCCGCCAGCACCCGCTGACGGCTCGCGGACAGCCCGTTGATACGCCCGATCGTGATCAGCTTGACGTTATTCTTGATCAGCTCGTTGAGTTCCCGGCGGGTCGTGCGCGACAAAAGCGACATCAGCGCCGCCACTTCCGACCGCGGCCGCTGCCAGTTCTCGGACGAGAACGTGTACAGCGTCAGGTACTTCACGCCCAGTTCGCCGGCCGCCCGCACGACCTCCCGGACCGCTTTGACCCCGGCCTCATGACCGAACGTGCGCGGCTTGTCCCGGCGCGCCGCCCAGCGCCCGTTGCCATCCATAATAATGGCAATGTGCCGGGGGAGCCGCTCCGGACGAGCGAGAATCTCCTCTTTGAGTCGGTCAATGGTGGAAATCATACGGCAGAAAGTACGCGCCGCCTCCCCCCTTGGCAAGCGGTTTCAGTCCTTCGTCTTCCCCTGCGCGCTATCGGGCATCGGCGACTGCGTCCGGATCGAATCGACATACGCATCGATGCGGAAGTAGTCGGTCGAGAAAATCCCCGCCCGGGCAAACGCCGTGGTGATCGTATCCGGGAAAATGAACCCCTGCCGCTCCGTGAAACTGAGCGTCCGCGACCGGCGCTCGGCGGCCTTGTTCGCCGGGTAATGCAAATAGAGCTGTCGGAGCGAATAGTGGGTGCGGTCAATCACCGCCAACCCGACCGGACTCAGGTTGCGCGTCGTGTCGCTCTCAAACCCGATTGCCAGGGCTGTCCCCCCGGTGTCGTTCGGATAGAAGCGGAAATGGTACTCCTGCGCGAATACGTTGGGGTATGACAGATCGACTTCGATCGGCCGCTCCGAGGTCGACCAGTGCACCTGCTGCGAATCAAGTTCGCCAAAGCTGTAGTAGCGGGTAAACGCGGCCGAATCGACCGGCTCCGGTTTCCCGCCCCGGCCCATCCGATAGACGTACGCCCGGATCTCCAGGGCATACGACAAACCGGCCTCCAGCGGGTTCCGGCTGCGAATCTGTCCGGCGGCGCGTTCCCGGTAAAACTCGAGAACGGGATCCCGCTCCTCGTCATCCTGCGCCAATGTTGCCGCCAGCGGCAGGCCGGTGATCAGCGCTAAAAGGACTACTATTATCCTCTTTTGTGTTGACATATCCATGTCAATATATGAGATTGAGGTACAGTTGCCAATCCATCCTTTGTCCGATTCAGGAACGAGCCCGTTGCCTGGCTCTCCCGGCCCCTGTCCTTCTTACCCTCGAATGCCGCCGGCGTGCCGGGTGCAAAGGCACAATCGCCCCAACCGGAGGAGGACCATTATGCTTGTCAGGGATCTTCTGGACCTCAAACACCACGAGGTCATCACGATCGACCCCGATGCTCCGGTCGAAACCGCCATGGAGCTCTTGTTGCACCACAAAATCAGCTGCCTGCCGGCTGTCAGCCGCGACGGTGAGCTGCAGGGCATCATCAGCGACAAGGACATTTTCCGCGCGGCGTACGACTACGACAACCAATTCAAGGGGATGCCGGTCTGTGACTTCATGTCGACCGACCTGATCGTCGGAGTGCTTGACGACGATGTCGATTACATCGCCGCCGTTATGACCAACAACCGCATCCGCCATGTCCCTATTGTGCAGGATCAGCGGCTGATTGGACTCGTATCCCTGGGTGATATCGTCAAGGTGCAGCTGCGGGATCTGCAGGTGACCAACCGCTATCTGCAGTTGTACATCGAGGGGAATTACCCGGGTTAATGACCCGCCGGCTGTCGCGGTATCCTCGCCCCCAAACAAAAAGACAGGAGCCGAAAGCTCCTGCCTTTGGTACTTCGCTTCGCGCCGGGCGCTAGACCTCCATCACCTCTTTCTCCTTGATCCCAAGGAGATCGTCGACCAGCTTGATGTGGTCATCGGTCATCTTCTGCACCTTGTCCAGGCTCTTGCGCATGTCGTCCTCGGAGATCTCCGACTCCTTCTCCGCGTGCTTGAGATGGTCGTTCGCATCGCGGCGGATGTTACGGATGGCCACTCGGCCCTCTTCGGCGAGCTTGTGGCACTGCCTGACCAGCGTCTTACGCCGCTCCTCGTTGAGCGCCGGGATCGGCACCCGGATCACCTGGCCGTCGACCAGCGGATTCAATCCCAGGTCGGCCGCCTGGATCCCCTTGGCGATATTGCCGACAGTCGTCTTGTCGAACGCGGTGACCACGATGAGGCGCGGCTCCGGCGCCGTAATGGTCGCCACCTGATTCAGCGGCATGTGCGTCCCGTAAGCCTCCACCGAGACCGTGTCCAGAAGGTGGGGCGAGGCTTTCCCGGTACGGATCGTGCCGAACTCGCGCTTGAGCGCTTCGATCGTCTTGTGCATCCGATCCTGTGCATCTCTCTCGATCTTGTCCACCATAATCGTATCTCCCGGCTATGGGCACTTCCTGATTCTTATCCGGCCGAAGTCACCAGAGTTCCAACATCTTCACCCAGCACCACCCGGCGCAGGTTACCCTCGCGGTGCAAATCCACGATGCGCAGGGGGATGCCGTTCTCCTTCAGAAGCGAAATTGCCGTGGCGTCGATTACCCGGAGTTCGCGCGTGAGCACCTCCATGTAGGTCAGGCGCGGGTAGAACGTGGCCGTCGTATCCTTGCGCGGATCGGCCGAGTACACCCCGTCGACATTGGTCGCCTTGATCATCAGCTCCGCCCCGACCTCCATCGCCCGCAGCGACGCGGCCGTGTCGGTCGAGAAATACGGGTTGCCGATGCCGGCGGCGAAGATGCAGACGCGTCCCTTTTCCATGTGGCGCACCGCCCGGCGACGAATGTAGGTTTCCGCGAACGCCTCGAGACGAACCGCCGAGAGGACGCGGGTGTACACCCCCATCTGCTCGAGCGTGTCCATCATCGCCAGCGCGTTGATCACCGTCGCGAGCATGCCCATGTTGTCGCCGGTCACGCGGTCCATCCCGCGCTCGCTGGCCGAGAGGCCGCGGAAGATGTTGCCGCCGCCGACAACGATACCGATTTCACAGTTGAGCTGTTTGACTTCGAGAATCTGCCGACAGATCCCCTCCACCGTCAGGGGGTCGATGCCGAACTCGCGGGAACCCATGAGGGCCTCACCGGAGATTTTGATGAGGACCCTTTTGTAGCGCGGTTTGCCTGGGCCGTCTTCCATATTACTCACCGAGCCGGAAACGGGCGAAACGGCGAATCTGCATGTTCTCGCCGAGCTGGCCGATCGTCTCCTTGAGGTACTCTTCCACCGTCTTGTCAGAGTCCTTCACGAACGGCTGCTCCAGCAGCACGACCTCGCCGAAATACTTCTCCACCCGGCCGTCCACGATCTTATCGACGATCTTCTCCGGCTTCCCTTCATTGAGGGCCTGGTGCCGGAAAATCTCGCGCTCTTTCTCGAGCGACGACGTGTCGAGCTGATCGCGGCTGACCACCAGCGGCGAACTGGCTGCGATGTGCATGGCGACGTTGCGGGCGAATTCCTTGAACTGCTCGGTGCGGGCGACGAAATCCGTCTCACAGTTGATTTCCACCATCACCCCGAGCTTGTCGCCCGGATGGACATACGTGGCGATGACGCCCTCGGCCGTCGTCCGGCCTTCCTTCTTGGACGCCTTGGCGACTCCCTGCTCGCGCAGGTAGTCCACCGCCTTGGACAGATCGCCCTGCGTCTCGACGAGGGCTTTCTTGCAGTCCATCATACCCGCCCCGGTCTTCTCCCGGAGCTCCTTGACCATATTCGCGTTGACTTCCATCGGATCTAACCTTCTTACTGTTCTTGCCCGAACGATTCCTGAGATTCCTCGCTGCCCGTTCCGGCGGCCCCGGCGCGCTCGCCGGCCGAGATCATCTCGGTCACCACCGTGTTCTTCGCCTCCACCGCCGCATCAACCAGCGAGTGGACCAGGATCCGGATCGACTTGATCGCGTCGTCATTGCCGGCGATCGGAAAATCAATGAGATCCGGGTCGGCGTTGGTGTCGAGAATGCCGATGATCGGGATACCGAGCTTGTTGGCTTCCATGACCGCGATACGCTCCTTGCGGGCGTCGACCACGACCACCAAACCGGGCAGATGGCTCATCTCCTTGATGCCGCCGAGGTACTTCTGCAGCTTCTCGGCCTCGTGCTCGATACGCGAGCGTTCCTTTTTCGAGAACTTCTCGAGCGTGCCGTCGACGCGCATGCGCTCGATATCCTTCAGCTTCTTGATCGAGTGCTTGATCGTCTGGAAATTCGTCAACATGCCGCCGAGCCAGCGCTCGGTAACGTAGAACCCGCCGCAGCGGGCCGCTTCTTCCTTGATCACGTCCTGGGCCTGCTTCTTGGTGCCGACAAACAGCACCGCCTTGCCCTTGCCCATCGCCTCGGCCATCTTGCGCTTCGCCTGTTCCAGCGCGTTGACCGTCTTCTGCAGGTCGATAATGTAAATGCCGTTGCGGGCGGCGAAAATGAACGGCTTCATTTTGGGATTCCACCGGCGGGTCTGATGCCCGAAATGGACCCCGGCTTCAAGCAGGTCTTTCACCTGTGGGTTGACCATGGGACTCCTTGTTAAGAACGGTTGTTCGTCATCCCGGCTTCACCTCGATACCGGCCCCCGGGGAAAGTAGGGACCACCGGATCGATCGACCGGGATTGTTTATTTTCCCGCCAAAGCGGGAATAGCCTGACAGTCTCGGCTTAGCGCTTCGAGTACTGGAACCGCTTGCGCGCTTTCGGCCGGCCGTACTTTTTCCGCTCCACCTCGCGGGGGTCGCGGGTCAACAGGCCGCCGTGCCGCAACGGCTTGCGGAAGTCTTCGTTCAAACGGGTCAGGGCACGAGCCACCGCGAGGCGAACCGCACCCGCCTGCCCCGTCAAACCACCACCCGAGGTCCGGCACACCACCGAAACCTTGCCGGCCATCTCGGTAACCGAGAGAGCCTCGCGGGCATGTTCGACGAGCGGCGCGCGCTTCAAGTACGCAGCGATATCCAGCCCGTTAATCGTGAACGCCCCATTGCCATCCACCAGGATAGCGCGGGCGACTGAAGTCTTGCGACGACCGGTTGCGGAAATTCTGAGTTTTTCCATCGGCAAACGTAACGCTCTACAATTTGAAAGTTTCCGGTTTTTGCGCCTGGTGACGGTGCGCGCCTTCGGCGTCCGCGTACACATGCAGCTTCCGCAGCATCTTCCGCCCCAGCCGATTCTTCGGCAGCATCCGCTTCACCGCCAGACGGAACGCTTCCTCCGGCTTGGTGCTCATCATGTCCTGAAACGCCGTCTGACGCAAACCGCCCGGAAAACCCGAGTACCGGTAGTACGTCATCTGCCGCGGCTTGTTCTTGCCGGTGACCTTGAGGCTGCGGGCGTTCACCACGATGACATGATCACCCGTATCGAGGTGCGGGGTGAAGATCGGCTTGTTCTTGCCGCGCAGAATGTTTGCCACCGTCACGGCCGCCCGGCCGAGAACCTGCTCGTTCACGTCGACTACCCACCACTTGCGGTGGTTCGGATCAATTTTCGGAATAAAGGTCTTCATTCTGTATATACACTCATTCTCGATTAGTTTTCACCGACAAAACAGACGGAAAGTATAAGCCTTTTTTCCGCAAAGTCAATACAGGGAACGAAAATAATTCAAGCGGCCGTCAAATACGGCCGCTTGAACAAAAGCCACTCGGACTTTCATTTAAGACACTGAATGGCAACAGGTAAGGCTGCGCCTACCGCGCCTGCCCGCCTTCCTCCCCTCCACCGGGAGCCCCGGTCAGATCTTCCCGACCAGGTCCAGACCCGGCTTCAACGTCTTCGAACCCGGCTTCCAGGAAGCCGGACAGACCTCGCCGTGCTCACGCACAAACCGCGCCGCCTGCAGCTTGCGCAGCAGCTCATCGGCCGAACGACCGATCGCCAGGTCGTGGATCTCGCACGCCTTCACAACCCCGTCCGGGTCGATCAGAAACGTACCGCGCAGCGCCAGACCCTCTTCCTCGATCATCACTCCGTACGAACGGGCCATCCGACCGGTCGGATCGGCCAGCATCGGGAACTTGATCCGGCGAATGGTCGGAGAATCGTCGTGCCAGGCCTTGTGCACAAAGGCCGTGTCGGTCGACACCGATAGCACTTCGCAGTTGTGCGCCACGAAATCACCATAGCTGTCGGCCAGTTCGCCCAGCTCGGTCGGACAGACAAAGGTGAAGTCAGCCGGATAGAACACGATCGCCACCCACTTGCCACGGTAATCACTGAGCTTGACCTTGGAAATAGCGCCATTGTGGTAGGCATTGACTGCGAAATCGGGAGCCGGCTGGTTGATCCTGAGCATGTTCATTTCTCCTGTTGTGGTTCTCTATAGTCGTTTTATGCTGTCGATTCGCTGGGGTCCCCGGCGGACGGTGCCGGCCATAGGGGGTATTGGGGATCGGTTTGATCCTCTAATTACTCCACGATTGTACCGATATACAAACAGGGGATGTACAAAAAAGTTTCGGGAAGACAGAGGAATATGGAGTCTTATCTGCAGTTGTTCGAGGACGTTCTCCGGGCCGAAGCCCGGGAAATGGGATCCGATGCCGCGTATTGTCAGGCCCGGAACGCCGGGTTGGAGGTTTCGCTGGACGGCCGGGTCCTCGGCTTCAGCGAGGATCCCCAACTGGTCCTCCTGCGCCTGCTCAAGCATTTCACCGCGTCGGGAAGCATGCCTGCCCTGGTCGCCTGCACCCCGCTCATCAATGAGATGCTTCGGCACTACGATATCGATGTCAGTAAGGTCAGGCCGAAGAAGATTGGCCGGAATGCTACCGGGAAGATCCGGACAGTGGGATCTTCTTCGGGCGGAGCTTGAACCGGGAATCGTATCGCCTCCCCTCCGAGCAGTAGGCGCACGACGCCATCGTCAACCGTCGCTGACGGGGGTACTCGGCCCCGCAGCCGGGGCACTCATACAAAAACTTAGGCTTGCGCCGCAGCGCCGGGTGCTCCCGGGCCCGCAGCGACGCCCCAATCCGCTCGGCTTCGTCCTTGAATTTCCGGTCATGGCCGAAGTGGCGGATATGAATCATCTCATGCTTCAGCGTATCCTCCAGATCCTGCGGGAAGATCTCATGGTACTTCCAGCCGATCCGGATCAGCCTCCGGTGTGGTGAGTAGGACCCCGCGCAGGACATCCGCCTCGAATACTCGATCTTAACCTTGGGCAGCTTCCCCCCGAAGTACTTCCAGTTGAACCGATCAAACAGCCGGTACAGCTCTTCCACCTCCGGCAGAGCAGCCGGCGCCGGCCGGACGGGATCAATGTGCGTCACCAGTTCCGGAAGGACCTGCCGGGTCGCCTCCGCGATCTGGTGATTGATCGTGGCCGGCGGCGGTGGAACGAGTGTCTCAGCCTGAAACAACTCGTAGTTACACGCCCGCAGCGCCTGTTTGCGTCGCCCTTTCGTCGCCATGCCTCCTGATCTCGTTCGGAATACCCATGTAATACGCACCGGCCTTTTCAAGCGCAACTACATTTCAACTGCGCCGCTGCTTTTGCGGCCCCCGCGGCAATTTCTCACTTCCCCCTCGCTCTCCCGCCCGGACGGATCCCCTGATCCGTAATGTAGCAGCTGACCAGGTTCCCGGGCGTCACGTCAAACGCCGGATTGAATACCTTGACCCCGGCCGGAGCTGTCGCCCGCCCGAACCCATGCGAAATCTCGTCGGCCGCCCGCTCCTCAATCGGGATCTCGCCACCCGTGGCCACCTGTTCGTCGAAAGTTGAATACGGCGCCGCCACATAAAAAGGCACGCCGTGCTCGCGGGCCATCACCGCCAGCGGATAGGTCCCGATCTTGTTGGCAAAGTCCCCGTTCCGGGCAATCCGATCGGCTCCGACAATAACATGCTGGACTCTCCCCTGCCGCAACACGGTGGCGGCCATATTGTCGCATATCAGCGTCACATCCACCCCGGCCTGCATCAACTCCCAGGCCGTCAACCGGGCTCCCTGCAACAGCGGTCGGGTTTCATCCGCATAGACCCGGGGGTGTTTGCCCTGTTCCTGTGCAACATAGATGACCGCCAGCGCAGTTCCAATCCCGCCGGTCGCCAGCGCCCCGGCATTGCAGTGAGTCAGGATTCCGTCGCCCGCATTAATGAGGGCCGCCCCGTACCGCCCGATCCGGTCGCACAATTCACGGTCCTCGGTATGGATAGCCTCCGCCTCCGCCCACAGGAGACTCACCAGCACGTCCCGGTTCGATGGGTTCTCGCGCCGC
>JBGSIV010000198.1:0-38209 GCA_041742355.1 Candidatus Zixiibacteriota bacterium | reverse complement strand
CGCCACCGCCTGACGATCCGACCGACCCGTCGGTTCCGGCCGGGTAGCTCGGGGCCGAACGCTCCGGACATCGGCCGCACGTTGGAAGAACAGTGGAAATGACTCACCGATTACAGGAGAGTTTCAAGATGCCTGATAGCGCGACGATGATCGACAGCAAACGGGCTACGACGAAAGGACGGCTCCGCTTTCCCCGGGTTGAGGACTACGAGGATCTGATCGGCGCCGAGGAGGTGGACCGGCTGCTTCGCGCTGCGGAACGGCTGGAGGACATGCACATTGTGAATGTCAGTTCCACCTACTACGGCGGCGGCGTGGCGACCCTGCTGTCGAGCATCATCCTCCTGATGAACGGGGCCGGTCTGAAGACCGGCTGGCGGGTGATTCAAGGGTCGCCTGACTTCTTCAACATCACAAAGAAAATGCACAATGCCCTGCAGGGGGACGAAATCAACCTGACCGACCGCAAGAAGGAGATCTACGAGGAAGTCATCTACGAGAACGCGGTTCGCAACCACCTCGACCATGACATGGTGATTATTCACGACCCCCAGCCACTGCCGCTGATCAAGCACTACCGCCGGAACAGCCCTTGGATCTGGCGCTGCCACATTGATCTCACCGCACCGGACCGCGAACTCTGGAAGTACCTCAAGGGCTTCGTGGAGTGCTACGACGCGGTAGTGATGTCGCTGCCGGAGTACCGGCGGGAACTGCAGACGCCGCAGATGTTCTTCATGCCGGCGATCGACCCGTTCAGTATCGCCAACCGGGACCTGAGCGACGCCGAGTGTATGGAGCGCCTGTCGCACTACGGCATCCCTGATGACCGCCCGATCATCGTGCAGGTGTCGCGATTCGACCGATGGAAGGATCCGGCCGGAGTGATCGAGATGTTCAAGCTTGTGCGGCAGGAGGTCGACGCGACGCTGGTGTTGCTGGGCAATGCGGCTACCGACGACCCGGAGGGGGCGGAAGTATACGAGTCGCTGCTGAAAGAACGGGAAGAGCGCATAATCATCATGAGCGAGCAGGACACGGCTTTGGTCAACGCGCTGCAGCGGAAGGCAGCGGTAGTGGTGCAGAATTCGATCCGGGAGGGCTTCGGGCTGACGGTCGCCGAGGCGATGTGGAAGGAGGCGGCGGTTATCGGCACCAGAGTTGGCGGAATCCGCCATCAGATTGTCGACGGAGAGAACGGTTTTCTGGTGAATTCGGGAAAGGAGATGGCCGCCCGAGCGGTGCAACTGCTGCGAAATGAGGATCTGCGTCGGCGCATCGGACGCAACGCCCGGGAAACGGTGCGCCAGAAGTTTCTCCTGACCCGCCTGATGGGCAATTGGCTCGACCTGTTCGACTCGTTCGAAACGAAATTCACGCTTCGAGGCACCGGTGCAGAGTGGCCATCGGGGCAGGCAACGTAACGGGAGGTTTCATACATGGACATGATCCGCATGGATGATATCCGGGGGCTGATAGCGGCACACCAGGGGCCGTGCGTGTCGATCTACATGCCGACGCATCGCGGCGGACGGAAGAAAGTCGAGCAGGATCCGATCCGGTTCAGAAATCAGGTCCACAAGGCGGAGAAAGCGCTGGCGGCGCAGGGCGTGCGCACAACCTTGGCCCGGGAATTGATCGGTCGGGTGCAGCCGCTCCTGGAGGACTGGAACTTCTGGAGCCACCAGAGTGATGGCCTGGCCCTGTTTCTCTCGAAGGAGAGTGTCCGCCACTACCGTCTCCCCGCACAGTTCAGCGAGATGACGATGGTGGGCGACCGGTTCTACATCAAACCGCTCGTGCCGCTCCTGACCAACGACGGGAAATTCTACGTCCTCGCCCTGAGCAAGGAGCGGGTGCGGCTGCTCCAGGGGACGCGTGATTCGGTGTCTGAAATCAGACTGGATTCGGTGCCGTCGGGAATGGGAGATGCGCTGAAGTTCGAGGATATCGAGGCGGAGAAGAAGTTCTACACGGGGTCGCCGCAACGGGGCCCGGGGGCCAGTAGCGACGTGGCGTTCTTCTCGGCCGGCTCCAATGAACTGGACCACAAGAACGCGTTGCTGCGGTATTTCCAGAAGGTGGACCGGGGGTTGTGGAGCGTCCTGCATGAGGAACGGGCGCCGCTGGTGCTGGCCGGGGTGGAGTACATTTTCCCGCTGTTCCGGGAGGCGAGCCGATACCCGAACATAGTCGAAGGGATCCCGGGCAATCCCGACAACGACCAGCCGGCCGAGTTGCACCGCAAGGCGTGGGAGCTCGTGCGGCCGCGGTTTGAATCGGCGCAGATGTTCGCAAAGCAGAAATTCGAGAATCTGAAGGGAACTGGGAGCGGCCATGCATCCGATGTTCTGGCCGAGATCGTGCCGGCGGCGCATGCCGGCCGGATAGACACGCTCTTCGTGCCGGAGCAGTCTCAGCAGTACGGCACGTACCGTCCCGGCAATGCAGAGGTACAGACACACGATCAGAACGCCAAAGGGAACGAGGATCTGTACGATCTGGCCGCAGTTCACACGCTGGTCAATTCGGGGACAGTGTTTGCGGTGAACCCCGTTGCGATGCCCGGCGGTCGAGATGTCGCGGCAATATTTCGGTACTAAAGCCGCCCGGATCCCGGGAAGTGGGATGGCTCACACCGCGGCAGTGCTCCCACCGAAGACATGTGCAAGAGCGGGGAGAAAGGAACAGGACGTATGGTTCGAAACATGATGTTGGGATTGGCCCTGGTGCTTCTGGCTGCGCCGGGGGTGCTGGCTCAGGGGGATATGGTGTCGCTCTCGATCGGGCCGCAGGTCGGCCTCTACAATACCGAGGATTCTGACGACGACTTCCGCGTGATGGTCGGCGGGGCGCTGCGCCTGCGGTTCCTCCCTGCGCTGGGTATCGAAGGCTCCGTCAACTACCGCCAGGAAGATTTCTTCGACGACGAACTGACGGTTCGGTCTTGGCCGGTCATGGTGACGGGCATGATTTACCCGTTACCGGTTATCTATGGCGCGGTCGGCGCGGGATGGTACAACACGACGTTCGATTGGGATGAGGACGTGGTTGACCGAGACGACAACACCGAGCAGGAGTTCGGTTGGCATTTCGGCGGTGGGGTGGAAGTTCCGCTGGGACCGCAGGCGAGACTGACCGGCGACGTTCGGTACGTCTTCCTCGACTACGACTTTGAGCGGGTTCCCGGGTCTGAAGGAACGGACGCCAATTTCTATGTCATCACGATCGGGCTGCTCTTCGGGGGGTGACAAGGGCCGGGGGATTTGATTCTGACTGATGAGGTCACCGGTGTTCCGCAGTCGGGACACCGGTATTCCGGGGAGGCTTGCCGCCCGCAGCGAGTGGCAGGTTCCATGGGCCACCGGTTGGCAGATGCTGCGTTTAACCGAGTGCAGAATGCTCCGGTATCCGCGGGCCGGTGAAATGAGAAGGGAGTGGCAATCATGTGGCGCATAATTCTGTCAATGCTTGCATTGGCGGTGCTGACGGCACCGACGGCGTTTGCTCAGGACACCGATCGCCCGGTGTATATCGGACCCCAGGTGGGCTTGTACACGAACGACATCGACGACGATGACATCACCGCCGGGATCGGGGCGGCTGTTCGTTTCAAGGTCGCCGATGTCCTGGGACTGGAGGGAGCGATCAATTACCGCCAAGAGGAATTCGGGGATGACGAACTGACGGTGAAGACGTGGCCCGTACTGGCCACGGCCATGTTCTATCCCGTGGAGACGATCTACGGACTGCTCGGCCTCGGCGTGTACAACACATCGACCGACCGGAACGAGGACAATGTCGATCTGGCGGACGACACAGACAGCGAAATCGGCTGGCATTTCGGAGGTGGGTTGGAGTTGCCCCTCGGGGAACGGGCGCTGCTGACGGGTGACCTCCGGTATGTCCTCCTCGATCAGGGGATTGAGGATCCCTCGGGGTTGATCACCGACGATCAGAATTTCTACCTGGTAACAATCGGCATCATGGTTGGATTGTAAAGAATAGATCGGTTCAGGGAACCAAAGCCCCCGGAGCCGAAAGGCACGGGGGTTTTGCATAGCCGGCAGCCGGCTGGCCTTAGTGCCAGTCCCACTCGATATAGGGGCGGTCGAGATCGACCATGGCGTTGACAATCAGCTCGACCAGGCCGCCGTAGAGGACATTGCAGCGGTCAAAGAGGCCGTAGGAGGCGAACAGGTCGCGCAATGCCCCTTTGCAGTTGGAGCAGGGGGCGCAGACGTATTTCTTCGTCTCGGGATCGAGAACATCGTGGAAAACATCGAGAATCTGCCGCATTTTGGCCCGCCCGGAGAGACTGTGCCGCCAGTCGGGGAAGTTGAGGTCCTGCGTGATGGCGAAACCGGAGCCGCCGCCGCAGCAGTAGTTCTCCACACCGTGGGGTTCCATCTCACGGAAGTTGTTGCTCACGGCCCGCAGGAGGTCCCGCTGCGGCTGCACGATGCCCATGAGGCGAACCATGTTGCACGGGTCGTGCAGGGTTGTGATGATGTCGTCGTTGCGCGCGGGATCGAGCTTGAGGCGCTGCTCCTTGACAATCAGTTGGTGCAGGAAAGTCAGGGAGCTTTCGCGGGGGATGTTATTGTCGCCGGTGAACACGCGGTCGGCGACCACTGTCAGGGCTTTATGGGCATGGCCGCATTCGCCGAGCACGATCTTCTTGACGCCGAGCTTTTTGGCGATTTGGGCGTGGCGGGTTGCCACCCGGGCGAACTGGACATCGTCGTACCATACGCCGTAGTTGACACTGTCGTAGCCCACCGCTTCGCTGGAAAGCGTGTAACTGACTCCGCAGGCCTCGAGAATGATCGCAAAGGCTTCGGGGTTCTCGGGCCAGGCGAGAAATTCACCGGCGTTGTGGATGAGCAGGACGTCGGCGCCGGCCTTATCAATCGGCCACTTGAAGCGTCGGCCGGTGCGCTCCTCAACTTCGTCTTCGAGGAATTCGATGTTGTCGAGAAAGGCGGCCGGGGGCATGCCGGTCGACGACCCGGCCGAAAGCTGCAGTTGCGTTCCTTGGCGGTGCAGGGAATCAGCGGCAATCCCCAATTCCTGGCTGAAGATCTTGCGGAGTTCGCGGCTCACGAGGCCGTTGTCGACCCCGATTGGACACGTTTGAGCACAGCGGCGGCAAAGGGTACAACGGTAAGATAATTCCATAAGGCGGGCGAGCATCTGCCACGAGGCCTCGATGCCATTGCCGGTGATGACCGCGGTGAGCCGCCCGCTGGCTTTGACATAGGTCCGGTAGAGGCGGCGGAGGATGTCGGCGCGGAAAGTCGGGCGATAGATCTCGATACCGTCCGATTCCGTGTAAATGGGGCAGGCCGAGGCGCATGTCTGGCACCGGGCGCAGTACTCCATGGTCAGGAAGAGCGGCTGCATGAACGTCCAGTTGTTCTCTTGCTCGAACAGCTTGCGCAGGCCGGTGAGGAATTTCTCGACGAGCACGCGCTTTTCGTCCTCGGTTTGCGGGCGGGGAAGTTTCACCGCCGAGACGCCATCAAGGTCGGATTCATACTTTCTCTTCCCGTCCTCCGAGAGGGGTTTGATCTTTGGCTGAAATTCGAGTGTGTCGTAGGGGGCGGGCAGGGGGAGGAACTGGCCCGGGTCGAGCTCAACCAACTGGCCGGTCTTGCGGCAGAAATCCCGGATGGAAATGCGCCTGGGGCTCATGGCTTCTCCTCCTCCCGGCCGGGTGCGGACGCGGCATCGGCCCAGGTCTTGCCGGAGATGTGCGGGGCGGACCAGGTGATCGGGTAGCCGAGAGACCTGTTGAGGGCGGATTCAATCTTGCTGCCGCGCAGGTTGGGGTGGTCTTCCCAGCGGACCCGGTGATAAGTGAAGTACTTACCGACGAAATGGGTCATGTGGGTCATGGGGAGCCAGAGTAGGAAAATCCCGGCGAGGAGGACGTGGGCGGTTGCCGCCGGTGCGAGCGGTTGAGCCGGCGATAAGGTCACGAGGTGACGGATAAAGAAGTAGATGTCGAGGAATCCCGCGCGCGAGCGTATATCCGTTACCATCAGGGAGGCTCCGACCGCACCGAGCAGCATGAGATTGAAATAGTCGGTTCGACCGGACGCCGATCTGAGATCCCGGTTGATCAGGCGACTGACGAGGAGGCCCAAGGAACCGACCGTCAGGAAAAGTGCGCCGACTGTGCCTATATACGGCGATGCAGCGGCAAGGAAGACAAAGATACTCCCGGCGCTGGAGTAAATCACCTGCTCAGGGGCCAGTGTCCCCGCCAGCGCTACCGTCGCCAGCGCCAGGAGAAAGCCAACGAGCAGGTACAGCCCGAGGTGAAACGGGAACGACCATATCCACAGGCTGCGATTGTGGTGATACAGCGACTGGATGAAGAAAATCTCCTTCGCCATCGCCCACAGCTCATTCAGCCGGGAGGTCTCTCTCGGTTTAGTCCACCATTCAAATTCCTCGTAATAGGAGCCGCCGTAGTGTGCCCTGCCTTTCTCGTGGGGGATTGGGTAGAGATCCCAGCGCAGGTGGATCGGCATGCGGGCGATTCTATATACTTTCCAAGCCGTCCCCGCCGCGAACACGGCAAACGCGATATACATGAAGATCTGAAGCCAGGTCAACAGCCACTCTCCCGCGCAAACTGGTCGGCCGCAGCCGCCTCGCGGACAGCTGGATCGTGCAGGAGGGACTTCAGGATCGGCAGCCAGTCGAGAGCACGGCGGTAGACGCGGCAATCGCGGCACTTGAGCCCGTGACGCGCGCACTCCGTCTGATCGGTCATCCAGCAAGGATGGCAGTAATCAGAGGTCGCGGTGCACTTCCGCCGGTCTTCGCTGGAGCACGGCATCAACTCCCAGCAGGGAATCAGGGCAACGAGGCGGCGGATCCCCTCCATGTTAAGCCCGCAATCGCCGATAAGGGCCTGGATCTGTCGGATCCGATCGATATCAGCCGGGGCGAGGAGCCGACGGGCACCCTGAGTGCGGTGGTAGACAATCAGCCCCTCGGTCTCGTATTTGCGGAGGGCCGAAACGGAGAGGTTGAGCAGGCGGGCAGCGATGCCGATGGAAACGGTCGGCACCCAGGCGGCCGGATCGGCGCCAGAGGGGAGGCTGTTCCTAAGCGAGTCTTTCGTGTTGTCGGTTGGCCCGACCATGCCGTCCCTTGCCTTCTCTTCAAAAGTCGATGGGAGAATATACTTTTCATCGGCAAGGGCGTCAAGGCGAAGCTTGCCCGACGCAGAGCCGGGCAGTAGAATCAGCGTAACGGCCCCTGCGGACAATATCCCCCTTGATATCGGCGTTCCGATCTTCTATTATGCCCCTCGGCGGCGGTGCCGCCACCTGACAAATGGGAATTTAGCGGAGGTCTGGAATGGCAACGATTGAATGGCAGGACGTGAAGATCACAGTCGACGAAGACGGTTTCATGCAGGAGCCGGAGAACTGGAACGAGCGGATCGCGCTCGCGCTGGCGTCGACCGAAGGCGTCTCCGAACTCACCGAGGAACACTGGAAGCTGATCAACTACATTCGCGAATACAATGCGCAGTTCGGGATCGCGCCGATGATCCGCAAAATGTGCAAAGAGACCGGATTTCCGCTGAAGCGGATATACGAGTTGTTTCCGTCGGGTCCGGCCAAAGGAGCCTGCCGGGTAGCCGGTTTGGCCAAACCGACCGGATGCGTGTGATCCGGCTGTACCTGTCATTTCCCTGCCACCAGGAACGAACTTACCCTGAGGTGACCTCATGGCCCCTCTTACGGCGTCGGATGTAGTAGTGATCGGCGGGGTCGCCGCCGGGACCAAAGCGGCGGCGACCTTGGCTAGGCGCAAGCCGGAGTGGCACATCACCCTCTTTGAGCGGGGGCAGCGGGTGTCTTACTCGGCCTGTGGCCTGCCGTACTATGCCTCAGGGGAAATCCAGGATTTGAGCGCGCTGACCGGCACCTCTTGGGGAGGAGAGCGCTCACCGGAGTTCTTCTGCCGCTACAAGGGAGTCGAGGTGGTCACGCGGGCCGAGGCAGTGGCGATCAACCGGGACCAAAAGACGGTTACGGTCCGCAACCTCGAATCGGGCGAGGAGTACGAACACGGCTACGGCAAGCTTGTCCTCGCCACCGGCGCGACGCCTATCCGACCGCCATTCCCGTGCGCTCAAAGTGACCTCATCCGGCCGTTCACCCGGCCAGAGGACGCTGTCGCGTTTCGCCGGCTGGCAGAACAGGGAAAGATCGGCGAGGCCGTCGTCATCGGCGGCGGGTTCATCGGGTGCGAGATGGCCGGAGCGCTTGGAGGACTGTGGGGAATCAAGACCACCGTCATCGAGCGCGAAGACCGACTTCTGCCGTATGCGCTCGACCCTGATATGGCCGGGTATGTGCGCGCAGAGATGGAACGCAAAGGGGTGGAGGTTTTAACCGAGGCGTCAGTGACCCATGTCGCTGTGAAAGGCGCTCGATCTGCGGTTTGTGTCGACTGCAAGGGAGAGACGCAGACGATCGAAGCCGACTATGTCCTCCTCTGCCTCGGAGTGCGGCCCGAATCGAAACTGGCCGCCGATGCCGGGCTGGCAATCGGTGGAAGCGGCGGAGTCACAGTCAACGAGCACCTGCAGACCTCCGATCCGGCTATATACGCGGGTGGGGATTGCATCGAGTCGCGCAGCCTTGCATCGGGGAAACCGATCTTCTTGCCGATGGGGTCGCTGGCGAACCGTCATGGTCGGGTCATCGCCGAGCACATCGCCGGCAATGAGACGGCCCGGTTCCCCGGTGTGACCGGGGCGATGATGATCAAGGCCTTCGACCTGAATGTCGGAGCGGTCGGGCTGTCCGAACAGGCGGCATCGAACGCAGGCATCTCGTTTCGCTCGGTGTGGGGGGCGTTTAACGATCGGCCCGATTACTATCCTGAACACGAGTCGTTCCACATCAAGCTCGTTTACTGCCCCGAGAGCATGCGCCTTCTTGGATTGCAGGCAGTCGGCAGGGGTGATGTTTGCCGTCGCATCGATGTCTTATCGTCTTTTCTCCAGAACGGCGGCACAGTCGAGGATCTGCTGGAGTTTGAGCATGGCTATGCACCGCCATATGCCGAGGCGCTGGATCCGCTGCACAATCTCGCGTCGATGGCGCTGGCGCAGGAACGCGGGATCGGCTTTGTCAGCGCATGTCAGGCGAGGCTGAACGAGGATCCGAACGTGCTATGGCTCGATGTCAGGGAGGGATTCGAGGCCGAAGCGGCGCCGGTTCCGCAGCGTGATGGCCGCATCGTCTGCCAGATCCCACTGGGTGATCTGCGCATCTGCGCGACCCGGTTGGACAAGAGCAAAGACATCTATATCGTCTGCCGCCGGGGAGGACGGGCGTACCAGGCGGGACTGATTCTGCAACGGGCGGGTTTCGCGCGGGTGTTCGTGGTCGGCGGGGGTACAGTCAGTCTGGATCTGTGAGAGAAATCCGGGCGGCCAGGCGCTTGCCACCGCTGGATGGAACGAGTATACTGGTACCGGATCAGGGAGGGGCAGTCGGCGGGCAGGGTCCATGCGTACAACAGGAGAATGAAACAGCCTTCAGGAGTAACGACCCAGTGAGACCAATCGGCCGTGCCCGACTCCACGAAAGCGTATTCCACCCCCAATTGCGGACAGGATTCGTATGCGGCCGCTGACTGGTGTGCGAGTCTTGGTAACGCGTGCGTCCGATCAAGTGGATTCATTGCAGCGGCGGCTGGTTGAACTGGGCGCAGAAGTCATGGTCTACCCGGCCATTGCTACCCGGGGTTGGGACGATCCCAGTGGTTGGACACGCTTCGCCGGTGCGATGGATCAGGGGGGATGGCTCGTATTCACCAGTGAAAACGGGGTACGGTTCTTCTTCGAGCAACTCCCGCACCAATGCGCCGATGTACACGTGGTCCGGCACTTCAGGACTGCGGCGGTCGGCGTCGGCACGGCAGAGAGCCTTCTGGCTCACGGCCTCGAAGTCGAGTTCATGCCTGCTAGGGCGACCGGCGAGGATTTCGCCCGCGAATTCGCGGCGCAAACACCACTCAAAGGGACAGTGGTCGTCAGGGTACGGGGAACCCTGGCCGATGATCGCCTCGACCGGGCGGTAGCAGCTGCCGGTGCGGCGGTTGTTCCACTCACGGTCTACGAGACGTACCACCCGCTCTGGTCCGTGGAGATGAAACAGGCGCTCTTCGCCACTCCGCCCGATGTAATCATATTCGCCAGCGGAAGTGCGGTGGAAGGGCTCTTTGCGAACTTGACTGCCGACGAAATCCATCGGATACTGTCGCCGGGGTTGCTGGTTTCAATCGGGCCGAGCACCTCGGCGGTGATGCGCCACCGGGGGCTGACGGTCGGTCTTGAGGCAACACGCCATACGGTCCCTGACCTGGTCAACGAACTGGCGGCGTACGCCGCAGAGAATCCCATTCGGAGGAAGCAATGAGTTTTCCGACACAACGCCCGCGCCGCCTTCGCCGCACACCGACACTCCGTCGCTTGGTCCGGGAGACCAGCCTGTCCCCGGATAACTTCATCTACCCGATCTTTGTCAGTGAAGTAGTCGATAAGGCGACTCCGATCGCCAGCATGCCGGGCATATTCAATTTCCCGATTCCCGAGGCGGTGACCGAGGCGAAGCGGGCGTTCGAGCTAGGCATTCCGGCGGTGATTCTCTTCGGCACGCCCACGAAGAAAGACGCCTCAGGCTCGTCCTCGCTCAAGAACGACGGGATCATCCAGCGAGCAATCCGTGAAATCAAGGCGGGGGTGCCGGATCTCTTGGTGGTGACTGATGTCTGCCTGTGCGAGTACACCGATCACGGCCACTGCGGCGTGATCCGCGACGGTATGGTAAAGAACGACGAAACGCTGGAGATACTGGCGGCGCAGGCGGTGAGCCATGCCGAGGCGGGGGCCGATTTGGTGGCGCCCAGCGACATGATGGACGGCCGGGTGGGACGGATCCGCCGGGCGCTGGACAACTCCGGCCACGGCATGACCCCTATCATGGCCTACTCGGCCAAGTATGCCTCGGCATTCTACGGACCGTTCCGCGAGGCGGCCGGGTCCACCCCGCAGTTCGGGGACCGTCGGAGCTACCAGATGGATGCCGCCAACAGCCAGGAGGCGCTGCGCGAGGTGGCACTGGATATCGCTGAGGGAGCGGATATCGTCATGGTCAAGCCGGCGTTGGCGTACCTCGACATCATCAAAGAAGTGCGCCAGAAGGTCCACCTGCCGGTGGCGGCGTACAATGTGAGCGGCGAGTATACGATGGTTAAACTGGCGGCCGAGCGGGGGATTGCCGACGAGCGGGTGCTGACGATGGAGATCCTGACCGCGATCAAACGGGCGGGGGCGGACATCATCCTCTCGTACCATGCGCCGCAGGTGGCGCGATGGCTGGCCGAGTAGCAACGACGCTGGAGGTATGCGCTGACCAGAAAAACGGGCCGTTTGTCAACGGCCCGCTTCTGTATCGTTTACTGAACCGAACCGCTCAGTTCTCGGTCAGGATCTGATCGTCGTACTCGACTTCGAAACGGAGCTTATGCTTGGCCTCCTCCTGGGCGAGGCTGAGGAGCATGTCGCGCAGGCCGGGGTCATCGGTGGCTGAGGCCAGATTGGAATAGAGAATGAAGGCGTTCTTCTCGGCCTTCATGGCAACAATTAGCGCCTCCTGGTAGCCCATATCCGGCTTGAGGTCGATATCGGCGAGATGGTCGCCGATTTTTAGATCGAGGATTTTCTGCTCGGACGTGAGCATCCGGTTGCCGGCCTTGACCGCCTCGAGCTTGGCCTTGTGACCCATCTCTTCCCGGGCGAATCCCTGGAATACGCTTTTCATGCCGGGTCGCGAGACCCGGTTGGCGAGATCGGTGTAGAAGTCGGCGGCTTCCTGTTCTTTCTGAATCGCGAACTCGAGAATTTCCCGGACGCTGTTGAGCTTCATCTGTTCCTCCTCTGGCGAACCTCGCCGTGCGACGCCGGCCCGCGACTGTCTGTTTTTCTCTTCGTGGCAGTGAGTATAACCGATCGGGCCAGATTAATCAATCTCCGAGTTCGCCGGTCGGATCCTGCGGTGGGCCGACGCGACCATGGTCCGTGCACCGACTCCGGTGGGGGCCAAACGGGTAACGGCCGGAGCCCGGCCCCGGCGAGTGTCAAAAAAAATTTTGCGAATTGGGCCAATTTGCGATAACAATTCTTTACAAAAAATATTAAACAATTTTATACTTGCGGCATGCAAGCGATCAGGAAAAGCGCAGTGCACGAAGCAACGCTTCCCGATCAAGGAAGGAAAGGCCATAGGGCCGCCGGAGGCTGAGAACCAGAGCCGGCTGGCCATAGGGCAAGGAATCCTCGGTAAGACGAGGAGACTTCAAACCACCATCTAACGAAGGAGCTCAGCCATGCCAGCAAAGAAAGCCGCCCCGAAGAAGGCCGCCAAGAAGACGGCCACCAAGAAGGCCCCGGCAAAGGGCGGCAAGAAGAAATAGTTTCGACTATTCGGACTTGCAGGCAGGATCCGTAGGATCCTGCCTTTCTTTTTTGTGGTCGGGGGATTGGGGGGCAGAGCCAGGCTAACCGAGGGCGACATCAAGGGTCATCATGACCGCGAAACCGAGCATGGCGCCGAGGGTGGCGGCGTGCGGATGGCCGCCGGACTGGGATTCAGGAATGACTTCTTCCACGACAACGAAGATCATGGCGCCGGCCGCAAAGGCGAGAGCATAGGGAAGAATCGGCTGGGCGATAAGCACGAGGGCGGCGCCGGCCATGCCGGCCAAAGGTTCGACCATTCCGGAAATCTGACCGTACCAGAAGGCCTTCCCGCGAGAGAGCCCTTCGCGCCGCAGCGGCATCGAGACTGCCGCGCCCTCCGGGAAATTCTGCAGGCCGATGCCGATCGCCAGCGCGATCGCCCCGCCCAGCGTGGCTGAATCCATGCCGACCGCAACCGCACCGAAAGCAATGCCGACCGCGAGGCCCTCAGGTATGTTGTGGAGCGTGATCGCCAGCACCAGGAGCGTCGTCTTGTGCCAGCGGGTCTTAATCCCCTCGGCGTGCCCAACCTCTTCGAACAGGTGGAGGTGGGGGAGGGTCATGTCGAGCCCGCGCAGAAAAACGGCGCCCATGAGAAAACCGACCAGCGCTGGGAACCACGATGGCATGCTGCCCCCCTCCGACATGGCGATCGCCGGGGCGAGGAGCGACCAGTAGCTTGCGGCAATCATGACGCCGGCAGCAAATCCCAGCATGCCGTCGAGCACCTTGCGGTTCGGGTTTCGGGTGGTGAACACGGCGGCCGCCCCGAGGGCGGTGACTCCCCAGGTGAACAGCGTGGCCAATAGAGCCTGAATGATCGGCGAGAGATCGGTAAACCAGTTGCCCAGATCCATGGTGTGTCTCCACCGGTTTGTACGGTTATTCTAAGCCCCGCCACGCGGGGACAGGTGATAATAGCACTGTTCAGGGATTGGAGCAATCTGGAAATACATCGCTGCAGCGGCAGTGAGGGATTGGCGTTTGTCGATGAGAACGATAGTCAGAACGGAATAGTCAACGTGAACATGGCCGGGGCCCGAGAGTCGTTTACAGAGTCGTCATAGCTGCGGTCACCGAAGTAGTAAAACAGCTCGGCCATAACCCACCCCGCAAGCGCTCCGACCGCGACATCGCTTATAAAGTGCTTGTAGGCGTGGATCCGGGACCAGCCCACAAAGGTCGCCCAGCCGTACGACAGGATCGGCGGCAGCCAGCGCCAGTCGCGGTAGGAGTCGGCGGTCATTACCCGTCGCATCGTGCCGCGCACCCGCTTGTTGGCGTAGGTCATCGAGAAGAACGCGCTGGAGGCATGGCCGGAGAAGAACGCCTGGCGATCGTAACGATCATCGCGGTCGGTGCGTGTCGCCGCCAGATCCGGGTGGAGAACCAGAAGCGGGCGGGGACGGGCGATGAACCCTTTGGCGATTGCGGTAAGCCCCTTGGTGGCCAGGAGCCCGCAGCCGTAAACATAGAGATCCTGTCCGAAGTCCTTGCCTCGCTTGGAGGCGGGCCATTTGAGGTCGGCTGCACCGATAATGAGTCCGCCGATAATTGGCGTGAGAGCCGACCCGAAGTCGCCATCGAGGAAGTTGCTCTTACCGGGATAGTACGATCCCCCAAGCCAGCGCTGAATCGCCGGCTCACCCGGAAGCGGACCGGTCCAGCGGGAGGGGTAGGTCGAATCCCATTGGTTCAGCAATTTCCCCGCTCCGAACAAAGCGAATGATCCGGCGCCAATGGCGGCCAGTTCCTCGAATTCGAGGTAATCCGGGTCATTCTGGGCAGCCGCGGTCGAGCAGACTGTCGCGATGACCAGCAGCGAAATGACTATGGAGCGAATCCGCATCAATCGATGTGCTCCACTCCGACCAGTCGCAACCTTGCATCGGATGCCTCGGGTTGATGCCATAACCACAGGCGAACCGGTTTGCTCCAGCCCTGATCCCCGCGTTTTGATTGGATATCGATGCGGACGAGATGATTCCCGGACTCCGGTTCTTCGGCGGCACCAACTCGACTGGAGATCACCTGCAGCAGTGAGTCAGGCACCCGGATCACGCGTTCGGTTCCCGGAGTTGGTTGGGCGAGACGTTTGCCGTTATGATACAGGAAATGACGGTACCGGGTGCCATGGCTTGACTCAAGGTCATATTTCACCGCAAGGTCGTCGAACGCGATCAGCAGTCCTTGTGAACCATCGGTAACCATGAAGTTGTCGAGCGGATTCACTTTGGCGAACCAGTGGCGGCCGATCTTGTCTCGCCGCTCGATCAGGGTCCGCAGCAGATAGTCGGCGGCGGCCGCATCGGAGTACTGCCCGGCGTCGACGATAGCCCTGATGTCGTCGTCGCGGAAGGCCATGACGATTTTGGCTCCCCAGTAAGCATCGCGGCTCGTCATATTCTCGAGCGCCGGGTTCGGAACGACGGCGTCGAATTTGTGCGGCCGGAAAATCTGCGACTCGAAGTAGCCGATTGATGGGTACTCGTACGGTCGCGCCTTCTCCCAAGGCCAGGTCCACAGGCCGAGCGTAACCATCGATACGATCGCATCGCGCAGATCGAATCCGTTGGCATAACCGACGAGCGGTTCCTTGGGTCGATCCCCGTTGGAGCCGAAAGTCGAGCCGAAATCGATCAGGTAATGCCTGAGGAAGCACCGGCCATCCTCCTCGACATAACAATCCAACGAGTTCTGGTCCTTCAGATCGTAGTGGTTGATGAGCGAAGCAATGACATAGAGCCCGCGCAGTTCGCGGCGGTGCTCGTGGCGGCACCAGTCGTTGGGGTCGTCGGCACGCGTGCCGGTATAGCTGAACGGGCCCTTGACATTGGGCAATGCCAGCGACGCAAGGGAGCGGATGCGACCGTCGGGTTCGCGGCGGACCCGCTTCAGGATGTCCTGCAAATCCTGGGAAGTGAACGGACGCCGAATACCGCTTCGGTCGGTGAATGCGAGGCCATCGCGGATGCGCAGTTGTTCCGGCCGCCAGAAGACAATCGTCTCCTCCGGGACATTGTAGCCGGCGGCGTGGAAGTATCGTGCCCCCATCGCCCCGGCGGCGGTAGCCAGCTCGGGGTTGTCCACCGGGTCGAATTTGATGATATACTGCTTGCCCCGAGGATCCTCGACCCGGAAGCCGGGAGTCTTGCCGCCGACTTTCGGGCGGAACAGCGTCCAGGGGCCGGTAGTGTCCGGGCCGCCGGTCAGGCTGACGCCCCGTCGGATCTCGTCGGGACTCATCCGATGCAAGCCATGGCGGTTGGTGAACCAGGAGCAATCCGGCACCTCGTCCACCGCATTGATGTTCCAGGCCTCCTCGCGGTCGCCGAGGATAATGCGAACGTCCCGTTCGATATCGGCGTACTGCTCGAGCTGATTGAAAACGGTCCGGTCGATCGTCTGCCACGCCAGCCGCGGGTCAGCACCTGCTGGCTCGGGGATATCGCGCGTGTCGGCGTCGATCCAGTACGGGCCCTCCGGTCGTAGCTGCGGTCGCGGGGCGCCGCAGCCTGCCGCCAGCGCCATGAGGCTCAAGGCGGCAATAGTGCCGAGTAAGAATGGGAGATGCCGCCGCCGCATCAGAACTCCGCTCCTAAGTCAAGGTAGAGGCGTGGTTCCTCCTCGCCGAAGGCGAGCATCGCCTTGGCATGGAGCGCCCGCTCCGACCAGACGCGCAGGCCGATACCGGCGGAGGAGTGCCAACCGCGGAAGGAGAAATCATCCCGCAAGGACGAAAACACGCGGGCTTCATCGACGAAGATGAATCCGTCAACTACCCGCCAGACCGGGTACCGCCATTCCACGGTCAGGAGAGCGAGGTCGTTGTCGACAAAGCGCGAACGGCTGAAGCCGCGCAGGTCGTCCTCGCCGCCGAGACCGCTCCTCAAGTAGAAGGGGAGCGATGGGGCCTGGTCGGGTCGATCAACCTCGCGAATCAGCAGTCGGGCGGCAATAGTGCGCTTCCTGAAGACATTCAGAAAATGCTGAATCTCAACTTCCGTGATGAAGAACTCGAGGTCGTCAGATCGGCCGACCCCGCGATTGTAGGTCACGCCAATCCGCTCTATCCCGCCGTGCGTGGGCCGGCCGAGCGTGTCTCGCCAATCGTGTTCGAGGCCGGCGCCTATCGAGACATAGCGCGTGCTCCGCGTGGCATCGCGGTCAAGGTCCAGGGACTCGCGGATGATGTCGAGGTTGGTCACGAGGTGGTCGGCCTGGCCGTCGAAGATGTTGTCGGCGGTAATGGCGCCACGCGCCCGCGCGGCCACCCCGCTTCCGAGCGGGAGCCTGACCGATGCATCCAGACCGGTCTGTTCGAGGGTGTAGGCGACTCGATCTTCCGGCCGGGAATCATTGCCCAGGCCGTAAAAATGCTCCCACGGTCGCTTGCGGTATTGCAGAGTAATGATATAGGCTGGGTGATCGTTCGGCGGGAGGGCGGACTCGTAACGAATGCGGAATCGCTGGTACTGATGGGTAGAGTAAGATCCCCGAAGATCGAAGCGGTCACCGTCTCGCAGCAAGTCGAAATTCCGGTACCCGAGGCCGCCAACCAGGCCGGAGTTGGAGCCATACGATGCGACCGGATAAAGGCCGGTGATCGGCGCGGGGGAGAAGGCATTTTCGACCAATCGAGCGACCGTGGCGCTGGAGTTCGCGGCCTCGATGCCCCCGTAGACCACCCCTTTGACTGCACGAATCGGCAGGCGAAGAAGCTCTTCGGGAATGTCGAGCAGACGATCTCCCACCGATTTGCGCGGCGGTTCGGGAGTCCGAACCATTGCGGAATCGACTGGCTCCTGCGCCCACGTGACTGACGCTGCCAGAAGCAGAGCGAGAAAAAGCGGCAGGTGCAGTCGGGCGGAGAAGTGCGAGCGGGACGGTAATCGACGTCTGGGCTTCATGTCTTCTGATCCCATCGGGAATCGTGCCGCCAATATAGCGGAAACGCCACTTCCTGTCAATCAGCGTATCACCCTTTCCAAACCAGCGGCGACCGGATTTGTCCACTGGCGGGCCATTCGACAATTCGGTTGCACAGAAGAAACACGGTGTGCGTCATTATTCCGGATGGTTGGCGTTGGGGTAAATGGCTGTTGACTTTGCCCCCTGCCCAAGGCTATTTGCCCACTGGAGAGACTTCAATAGAGGAGTAGATCAGCGATGGTGAAGCGCCTTACTGCGACGATTCTGCTGGCACTGAGCACGGCCTCGATGGCGCTCATTTGGGGTGGGTGTGGGGACGAATCGGTATCGCCCGATCCGCTCCGTCTCCGGGTCACGCCCGACGCGGTGATCCGCGAGATTCCCTTCGGTATCAATCCCCCGGCGCAGTGGGTGGTTGTGACCACCGAGGGGAGCGGCCAGCTGTCCTACACAACCCGTATCGCCGGGGGGAGCAACTGGTTGCGCCTCTTTGGTCAGACCAGCGGACCGGCGCCCGATAGCTTTCTGGCGAACATCAGTGTCGGCTCCCTGCAGGCTGGCGTCTACTACGACACTATCTGGGTGGAAGCACTCTACGCCGAGAACTCCCCCCTCGCCATTCCGGTGATGCTTACGTTGACCAACGCGGTCGCGGTGGAACCCGACAGCATATTGTTCCTCACGGTATCGGGCGAACCGAATCCGGAACCGCAAGAATTGGTTATTGCCGGGGTCAGCACCACCCCGTACGACTTCACCCTCGCCAAAACGGCTTCCTGGATGACTCTTTCGGCCACCGCCGGAACATCACCCGATACGATCATCGTGTCGGCGGACATTCAGTCGCTTGAGCCGGGAGTGTACTACGATACGATCAAAATAACGGCACCCCTTGCCGAAGCGCCGATAAACGTCCCCTGCCGCCTGGTGGTGGCGAGCTGGGTGCGGTCGTGGATTACGGGCAACGAAGGGACAGCGGCATCGCACAGCCTTCGCGGGCTGCACTTCACCGATGCACAGACGGGTTTCGCGGCCGGCCTGCTCACGGGGGGCGAAGTCGATGGTGAAATCAGTCGTTCGCTGGACGGAGGAACTACGTGGCCTTCCGGGGAGCGTGTAATTTTTGACCCGTTGCTCGGTGATATCACGTTTACCGATGAACTCCACGGCTGGGCGGTCGGGCAGACTATCGTATACACCGTCAACGGCGGTGACACCTGGAACACTGCCATCTCCGCACCGGGGCCGTTTTCGCTGAACCACGTTTCGTTTGTCGATTCCCTCTTCGGCTGGGCGGTGGGCAACGCCGGGCGGATTCTGGCTACCAACGACGGTGGCAAGAACTGGGCCGATCAGACGTCGGGAGTCACCGATGATCTCAAGGGGGTGTATTTCCTCGATGCCGCGCACGGCTGGGTGGTGGGCAACAACGGCGCGGTGCTCTTGACGGCCGATACCGGCAAGACATGGGCCGATGTCGGCTTGGCCTCCGGACTCGACTTGTGGTGTGTGGTTTTCGTAAACGCGACGACCGGCTGGATCTTCGGCGAAACCGGCACGATCCTCCACACGACCAACGGCGGGCAATCATGGCTGCCGCAAACGCCGCCGACGACCCATCGGCTGGCAGCCGCCGCTTTTGTTAGCCCTACCCGAGGTTGGGCGGTCGGGACCGGTGGCACGATCCTGTACACGGAAGACGGTGAAACCTGGTCTGTACAGCCCAGTGGCGTGACTGAAGATCTGTCGGATGTGTTCTTCATCGACGAGGACGAGGGTTGGATCTGCGCCGATAAGGGGATACTCCTCCATACAACCGGAGGGGGATTGTAGCGCCCGATTTCCGGAATGATCGAATGACCGGGCAGGTGTCGCTGGACACCTGCCCGTTGCTTTTCTATGAGCGAGCCCGTTCGGCAGGCGCCGGAGACGCAGCAGCCGGCTTCACGCGTGCCCGGCGCGACTGGTACAGGTAGATCCCGAGCCCGAGCAGGAAGAGCCCGAGCGAAATAACCTGGTTGTAGGTCGGTTGCATCGAACCGATCGTGAAGTGCATCTCCTCTTCGTAGTAACGCACGTACTCGATACCGTAGCGGAAGGCCGCTTCGATCATGAAGAACAGCGCCGCTGCCTGCCCGATAAACTTCCTGTGCGTGAGTATGTAGTGCAGCAGCACGAACAGCAGGGCACCGTAGAGGGAGCTGTAGAGCTGCGAGGGATGCAGGTGGGTACTGCCGAAGACGTAGTAGGGGAGAGATCCCTCCGGGAAACTGATTCCCCAGGGGAGGTCGGTCGGCGTCCCGAAGCAGCAGCCGTTCAGAAAACAGCCGATGCGTGTGAAGAAAAGCCCGAGGCCGAGGGTGGGAGCGAAGTAGTCAAAAATGTCCAGCACAGGCAGTTTCTGCCAGCGCGCGTAAAGGAACGACCCGACCACGGCCACGAGAATGCCGCCGTACAGATTCAGCCCGGCAATGCCGAATTCACTGGAGGCAAAGGGGTTGAAAGTCGCACCCCAGTTCCCCTTGAATTCCTCGAGATGGAAGAGAACATAGAATAGCCGGGCGCCGACGATCCCGCCGATCGTCATGATGTACGCGATCGTCAGGTAGGGTTCAAACGGCCGGCGGTGCCTTTTCGTGATCCACCAGATGTACAGGACGCCCAGCAGGAACGAAATAGCCAGCAGCAGTCCGTAGCTGCGGACATGAATCGGGCCGAATTGCATTAGTTCAGGATGCATGGTAAGGAAACGCCTCCTTGTGTGGGGCTGCAGCCGTTTTCGTCACCCGGCGATCCGGGGCAGTGTGCCAGACGATGAAAGTCACGGCCAGGGCGATCATGCCGCCGACCACGACGTCCGACACGTAGTGAAATCGCCCCCAGACAGTGCCGAGAGCCAAGCCCGTGGACAACGGGATCATCACCCAGAGCCACCGCGGGTAGTACTTGCCCGTGAAAAGCGTGATCACGAGGGCGACGGCGTAGTGGGTCGACGGCATGCAGCCGCCGCGCACCGCGCCATTCCTGATCATGAACTCCACCATCGGGCGAAAAACAGGGCCCTCCACCGGGTTCAGATACTGATCGGCGAAGAACCACCGGGGCCCCTCAACTGGGTAGACGAAAAACAGGACGTACCCCGCTATGAACGTGATGGTCATCGCCGCTATCGAGCTTTTTACAATATCGTAGTCTCGCCGGATGTACACAAGCAGCAGATATCCGGGCAGGAGAGGGTAGTATAGCCAGTAGCATAGCGACAGGATTTCGGTGGTCCAAGTGTTGAGCAAGTGTTGGTCAATGAATATAGTCGGGTTGACGCCGAGTATCCGGTACTCAAATGCCGTCAGCTCGGCGTCGAAGAAGTGATCGAAAAAGAGAAACATCGTTCCGCCGGTCTCGCGGTAAAGCACTGGAAAGAGCACGGCGGGGTACATAAGCCGCAGAAATCGGTGCCAGCCGCTCCGGTCTTCATCGACGTAACGGGCGACGACATATGCCAGAACCGCGAGACCGGCGTAAAAGATGGTCTCGTCGACATAGGCGCGATAGGGGCGACCGAACGCTCCCAGGACCACAACCATGATCAGGCCGTAGGCCATGAGGGCTTTGTCATGAACGTACATCGGAAGTCGACGGTCGCCCACGGCTCAGTCTCCTCTCCGCTTGAACACCGTCATGAAACCAACGCCGGCGACGACCAGCACGATTTCGCCGCGAACGGTCTTCTTGCCAATCGCGAGGAGGATTTCCGAGACGGTTCCGCGGAGAAATTCTTCGTGGAGCTTGGTCAGTTCGCGCGCAAGGCAGGCGGGCCGGTCGCCGAGTACGTCGAGAATGTCCTCCAATGACTTGACCACGCGGTGCGGGGACTCGAAAAACACCAGCGTGTGGTCATACTCGGCCAGTTTGCCCAGCCGGGTCCGCCGCGCACCCGACTTGTGCGGCAGAAATCCCTCGAAGAAAAACCGATCGGTGGGCAGGCCCGATGCCGTCAGGGCCGGGATGATCGATGTCGGACCGGGAAGGGGAACAACCGGGATATCGCATTCGATCGCCGTGCGGACTATCCGGTAGGCCGGATCCGAAATTCCCGGCGAGCCGGCATCGCTGATCACGGCGACCGACTGCCCCCCCCTGATCAGATCGATCAATTGGTCGGCGCGCGACTGCTCGTTGAAATCGTGGTAGCTCACCAGCCGTTTGGACAGCCCAAGGGTCTTGAGGAGGCGGCCGCTGTGGCGGGTATCCTCACATGCGACAATGTCGACCTCCTCCAGGATCTCCTGCGCCCGCCGGGTAAGATCGGCGAGATTGCCGATCGGGGTCGGAACGAGGTAGAGGGTGCCGGAAGTCTCGGACATGGGGGCCATCATTCGCTTAAGTGGATGGTGTCGGGGATTGGGCGACGGTTCATCGGGGCCAGCTCGGGCAGGTGGCGCTTGAACGCGTTCCGGGTAAGCAGCGAGACAACACGGGAGATGTCGATCTTGTCGAAACCCTCGGCGACGAGTTTCCCCATCGACTGCACCCCGTCGTCGATCATACGCTCCAGCATTCTATCCATCTTGTTGTAGGTAACGCCGATTTCCGCCTCATCGGTCTGCCCCTGCCAGAGGTCCGCAGTGGGCGGTTTCGTGATGATGTCCTCAGGTATGCCGAGCCGTGCGGCGATGGCCCTCACTTCAGTTTTGTATAACTCCCCGATTGGATTGAGCGAACAGGCCGAGTCGCCGTACCAGGTTGTGTACCCGAGGGCGATCTCCGTTCGATTGCCGGTGCCGAGGACGAGGCTGCCGGTTTCGTGTGCGATATCGAAGAGGATGGACATGCGCTCCCGGGCCATTTTGTTGCCCGCCCGCATGCGATTGCCCTCGTTTATTTCCGGGTAGTAGGCGTCAATCATGGGGGAGATCTCGACGTGGCGGCTCTGCATACCGAATTGCTCGATGAGTCGCCGGGCATCGCGAAACGACGCCTGTGACGACGAGCGGTAGGGCATCGTCACGCCGAAGACTCTGCCGGGGCCGACTGCCTGCACCGCCAAACCGGCCGAAACGGCGGAGTCGATGCCGCCGGACATGCCGATAACATACCCGTTCATGCCGGACTGGAGCAGCTTGCCGGTCAGAAAACGTTTGATCGTGGTGATCGCCTGGTCGAGATCTATGCGAGCGTTCATGGTCGGTTCCTGTCACAGGTGAAACTGCTCACTAAATATGTGATTGCGCTTGTGCGGACAAGCAAAATATTGTACACATTAACGGATGCGGCACGGTGCGTGTTCCGCCGGTGGGCAGTATTCGACGGAGGTGCCGGAGGCGTCCAACGAGGAGCACGACAGTCGATAATCATCCGGCCGCCGCGGATGTGGAGCAATAACAGGCAAACGGAATAGAGGTAAGTGATCATGGGCGTTAACAAAGCCATTCTCATCGGCAATCTCGGGCGGGACCCGGAGCTGAAGTACACGCCGAGCGGCAAGGCCGTTGCGACCTTTACGCTGGCGACCTCGGAAAGGTGGACCGGCGCGGATGGCCAGAAGCAGGAGCAGACGATCTGGCACAACATCGTCGCGTGGGGCAAGCCGGCCGAAATCATGAACGAGTACCTAGCCAAGGGCCAACAGGTGTACATCGAGGGGCGCATAGTCAACCGGTCTTACGAAGATAAGGACGGCAACAAGAAGTATATCTCCGAGATCGTCGTACAAAACTTCCAGTTCATCGGCAGTAAGGGAGCCTCCGCGGGCGGCGGCGGCCAGGAACGGACGCCGGTGCATGACGAGTCTGCGGCGCCGAATGGGGCACCGCCGGACGACGACGATCTGCCGTTCTGAGCAGCACCTGACCAATTTCTGCAACGGCCGCGCGGGCAACAGCTTGCGCGGCCGATTGCTGTGCAGTCTACGCACTTTCGCTGTACCGCAATCAGGCTAAGAAGTGAACCCACCGCAGCCGATGAAGCAGGTACAAGATTACCCCGGGGATTAGTCCCGCGGTTTGCTCCACCCTGTCATCGGAGGATCCCGCTATGTCTTTCGCCCACCGTTTCGCTGTCGACGCCATGTCTGCCGTGAATCGATACAGCCTTGTCAGCCGCGTGGCCTTTCTGATCGGATCAGCCGTCACCATCTCGGCGCTCACTATATTCGTGTTCAATTCCACCATCTCTCGCGTTCAAATGGAGCCGGTGTTCACCGGGCTGGAGATCATCGGCCTGAGTGTCGTGCCGTACCTGATATCGGCCGTGGTCGCGGCGATCACCGCCATTTGTGTGCTGTCGCTGGTCCCCGCGACGCACCTGCAGCAGCCCGCGACTGTCGTGAAGCAGCGCCTGCAGTCGATGGCAGAGGGGGATTTGTCAAGCAAGATCCAGGCGCGCAGCAGCGCTCCGCACATTCAGGAACTCGTCTACGAGATGAACATGGCCACGTCGAATCTCGGGAGCCAGATCGCCCAGTGGAAAGTGATCAATCGCCAGCAGTGGGAACTTCTTGAAGCAATGCGCGAAATCACTGTCGTGAGCGGCCAGCGGCAGCTTGTGCGGATTATCGAACAGATGGAGAAGAACTGGGAAAAAATCGCGGAGATTGAGGCAAAGCTGAAGACCTGAGGTTAGTCGTCCTGCTCGTCCCCAGCGAGTTTGCTTTCGAGGTGCCTGACCCGTTTGAGCAATTCGGGCAGCCGTCCGAGGGCGGCCTCGATTCGTTTCGTTTCCATGATGTCCCGGGCGGGGGAGCCAAAGACGGTTTTCCCCGCCTCGACGCTTTTGGCCACGCCCGATTGAGCTGCCACCCTCACGCCATCGCCAATCTCAAGATGTCCAATCACGCCGACCTGGCCGGCGAGAATCACCCCGTTGCCGACTTTGGTCGATCCGGAGATCCCCACCTGCGACACGATGATGCTGTGCCGGCCGATCTCTACATTATGCGCGATCTGCACGAGGTTGTCGATCTTCGTGCCGTTGCCGATCCGGGTCGGGCCGAGAGCCCCGCGGTCAATCGAGCAGTTGGAGCCGATCTCCACGTCGTCGCCGATCTCCACCCACCCCACCTGCTTGATCTTCTTAAGCCCGGTTTTCGACTCTGCAAACCCGAAACCGTCCGAACCGATGACCGTGGACGAGTGAATGATAACGCGGTTGCCGATAGTGGTGCCGTCCATGATGCAGACGCCGGGATAAATGCGGCAACCCTCGCCAATCGTGACGTTGCGGCCTACAAAGACCGAGGACACCAGCTCAGTCCCCTTACCGATACGGGCGCCATCGCGGACATGGCACAGCGGGCCGATGCCGGCGCCGGTGTCTACCTCGGCGCTGGCCGAGATGACCGCACTCGGGTCGTTGCCGGGCGCAACAAGGGGTTCGTCGGGGTAGAGAAAGTCGACGATGCAGGCAAAGGCAAGGTAGGGGTTCTCGTGACGTATCACGGGAACGCGGGTGCAGGGAACTTTGGGGTGCAGAACCAGTGCGCCGGCGCAGGTCGAGGCCACATATTTCGCGTAGCGCTCGTTGGCGACGAAACTGATGTCGGCCGGACCGGCCGACTCGATGGGCGCGGCGGCGGTAATAACCACACCGCCGTCGCCATCAACGGTTCCGCCGATCTTATCGGCCAGTTGTGCAAGTGTGAACCCCACCGCGACCGCTACTCGATTTCGTTGAGCTTGGTCAGCACGAGCTCGGTGACATCGTACTGCTCTTTGATGTAACCGATCCCCTGGAGGGTGAAGATCACGTCGTAGCTGTTCTCCGTCGCAACCAATTCCATCGCTTTGCGAATTTTGGTCAGGAGCGGCTCTATGAGTTCTGCTTCTTTCCGTTCGGCCGTGCCGCCTGGGCCGAAGACCTGGCGCGTGTAGGCGTCGAGGGCGTCCTTCTTGGTCCGGATCATCGCCTCGCGCTCCTTCTTCTTCTCGTCGGAGAGGATCAGCTTCTGCTTGTCATAATCGGCAAGAAGTTCGTTGAGTTCCTGCTCCTTGGTCTGGGCTTCCTGATCCCAGGCCTTGCGTTCGGTCTCCCACTGCTCCTGGGCGCGGGTCCACTCGGTATACTCGGCATAGACGCGGTCATCGCGTACGAAGCCAATCTTGAGGTTCTGGGCGGCCGCCGGCTCGGGCATCGCCGCGGACAGCAGCAGGGCTCCGAAAGTCAGGGCCATGGCCACGGTGACTACTCGCATGTTCGAATACCTCTTCACTGTATGATTCGTTATCTGAACGTTGTTCCAATCTGGAAGTGCGGTTTCCAGCTCTGTTTCTCGCCCTCGACTTTGTCCAGCGGGTACCCGAAGTCGAAGCCGATGGTGCCTATCGCCGGCACGACAATCCGGAAGCCGAACCCTACACTCTTATACAACTCGCTGACGAGATTGATGTCAGGACGATGGAGCCAGGAATTGCCGGCATCGAAGAAGAGCAGACCGTAGAACTGGTTCCGGGAAATGGGTACCTGCAGCTCGACATTGGTGACGAACATGTACTTGCCCCGCACCCGGGTCGTAAAATTGGAGAACGTGGTGTCGTCGGGCGGATCGACGCCGATGACGGCGTTGGGGTTGGTGTAGAAGAACGACGTGTCCGACTGGGTCACGACCGAATCAGGGGTCAGGCTGCCATCATCGTAGCCTCGCACGATGCCGTCGTACGCGGTGCCGCCCGGGGTGAAGCGGTCCGACACGAGGATACGGTCATCCCCCCGGGGGGAAGTCACCACGCCGTACTGCGCGCGTGCGGCGATCGCCCAGCCCCACATGAGGGGAATGAACTGGGCGACCTCGAGGTCGTGCTTGGTGTAGTTCCAGTATCCGCCGAGAAACCCGCCCGTCTTCTCGATCGTGTAGGACAGGATGGAGCCTTTGGTGGCGAACTCGGGCAGGTTGCGCGAGTCCCGGGTGACCGAGAAGGCGATACGCGAAGCGGTCAGCGGCTCTTCACCGTAAGCGATGACCGATCCCGGATAGGGGCCGTAGGTCCGGCTGGAGAGGAGCGAATCGGATCGGGTAGCGGTCGTCGGATTGTTGTAGAAGTACCGCGCCTTATAGGAGCTGTTGGCCTCGTAGGTATCGTCGAAATCGTAAAACTTGGTGCGCTCGAGGGCGTAGGAGCCGTACACGCGGAAATAGTTGTCCGGCCAGCGCAAGCGGCGACCGAGCCGAATCGATCCGCCGGTGCGCCCTTCGGTGTAGTCGTCGTACCAGCGCCGGTTGGTGGCAAAGGCGTTGAGCCCCAGGAGGGTCGGGCGTCCGAACAGCCACGGTTCGGTGAACGACACTGAGAACGAATTGCGGCGGCTGCCAAAATTGACGTTGAATGAAAGGTTCTGCCCCATCCCGCGGAAATTCGGAATCCCCATGCCAAACGTGCCGACAAGTTTGTCCTGGCTGTTGTAGCCGGCGCCGGCGGAGATCTGCCCGGTCTGCTTCTCTTTGACCTCAAACACCAGGTCAACGTCGCCGCTGGGCAGATCGACCGGCTTGGGCTCGACGATCTCGAAGAAGTTCAGCGCCATGGCGTCGCGGACCGACCGGATCAGGAGCGACCGGTTGAAAACCTGCCCCGGCATGACCGACAACTCGCGGCGTACCACCTGATCCTTGGTCTTGTAGTTGCCGACGATCCGGACCAGGTTGATGTGCGACGGAAGACCTTCAGTGATGCTGTACGTGATGTTTATGAGCGTGTCGCTTTCGGTGGCGCGCTGGTCGTCGATCTGGATGTGCAGGTGGCCGATCTCGTAGTAGGCCGAGGCGACCTCCATGAGGGACTCATCGTACTTCTCGAGGTTGAACACCGCGCCGGGCTCGTGTTTGAGCGCCCGCTGCAACTGCTCATCGGAGAGCTTTTCGTTTCCTTCGAACGATGTCGCCCCGAAATAGTACTGCGGCCCCTCGTACACCTGCAGATGCACCGTCATGCGGTTGCGGGAGGTGTCGATCGCCAGGGAATCGTCGATCAAGTACGCGTCGATGAAGCCGCGCTTGTGGTACTCCTCGATGACCTTGGTCAGGTCGCTCTCGAACTCGTCCTGGGCAAAATCGGAGGAGCGGAACCACCCCCGCTTGCGGTTGCGCATCTTGCCGACGAGGTCGCCGTCCTCGACGCGCTCGTTGCCCTCAATAACGACCCGTTCGACCTTGACCTTATCGCGTTCCTCGATATTGAACTCAAGGACCGCGCTGGTCGAGTCATCAGCGTACACCAGCTCCGGCCGGATTTCCGCGCGGAAGTAGCCCTTGGAGGCGTAGAAATCGTAGATATCGGCCCGGCTCCGTTCGACGAGGTAGGGGGAGATGTAACCGCCCACGCCCAACCCGAGTTCTTCCCGGAGCTTGTCGTCTTTGATCTTGCTGTTGCCTTTGAACTCCAGCCCGGACAGCTTGGGGAGCTCATCGACACTGATAGTGACTTTGATGCCGCCCGTGACCTCCTCGGCATCAATCGAGATGTCGCGGAAGATCCCGAGGGCGTAGAGGCGCCGGATCGACTCGGCAACGGCCGTCGGCGTGAGCGGACTGCCGACCTCAATCGCGGCGACACCGAGGATCAGCGACCGGGTGGCGACGCGGTTGCCTTCCACCTGGACATCGACGACCCGGAACTGGTCGCTGTTCTGGGCCTGGCCCAGCTGTGCCAGAAGGAGTACTGCCAGAAGGCAGCCAAGAGCAATCCCTGCTCTTCGTGTCACGATCCGATTTAGCAATTTCAGACGCCGGGGGCGTGGATCTTGTTGATTTTGATCTCAGTGTACTGTTGACGGTGGCCCTGAGTGCGGCGGTACTTGGTGCGGCGCTTGTACTTGTAGATGAGCACCTTGTCGCCGAGACCGGCGTTGACGACTTCGGCCTCGATCGTGGCGTCAGCCACCGTCGGAGTGCCGATGAGAGTCTGGCTGTCGCCCTTGACCAGGAGCACGCGGTCAATCTTCACTGAGGCGCCGGTGTCGGCTTTCTGGCGCGGCACGCGAAGGACGTCACCTTCCTGGGCGCTGTACTGGAAGCCGTCGATTTGGAACACAGCGTACATTACTACTATCCTCCGGAAACAGAAAGTTATTATCCCGAATCAGGTTAAGCCTCATAAAGTAACCGTTTTCGTCCGCAAGTCAAGACCAATCTTGCAGGGTCCACTCCGGGGCCACCATTTAAACCCCCCGCCCGGAAACTGGTTCCATACAAGCTGCGGTTGTATAATGGAATACGCCCCCAGAAAGGTGATTGCACTCACAAACGGATTGCATATATTCGCCGCAGTGGGCATCTATAGATGACGGATCTCTACTATGACAAATTTCGTACCGACCACTCAGACCCCCGAGGGAGTCTTTCAACTACGTTCGCCGTTCGCACCGCGTGGTGACCAGCCCAACGCGATCCGCGAGTTGCTCGACGGCCTGCACCGAGGCCAGGACCATCAGGTCCTGCTCGGGGTGACCGGATCGGGCAAAACGTTCACCATGGCCAACGTGATCGCCCAGTACGGCCGCCCGACGTTGGTTATCTCGCATAACAAAACGCTCGCGGCGCAGCTCTATGGGGAGCTCAAAGCCTTCTTCCCCGACAACGCCGTCGAATTTTTCATCAGCTACTACGATTACTACCAGCCGGAAGCATACATTCCCACCACCGACACTTACATTGAGAAGGATACCTCCGTCAACGAGGATATCGACCGGCTCCGGCTGCGAGCAACCGCCTCACTCCTGGAACGGCCGGATGTCATTATAGTGGCGTCGGTGTCGTGTATCTACGGCTTGGGATCCCCCACGGAATACAAGAACCAATACATCCCGCTGGTAAAGGGAAACGAGGCGAATCGGGATGAAGTGCTGCGCAAGCTGATTGATATCCATTACAACCGCAACGACATCGACTTCTCCCGGGGGAACTTCCGGGTCCGCGGCGACACCGTCGAACTGATCCCGGCCTACCACGAGAATGCCGTCCGCATCGAATTCTTCGGCGACGAGGTCGAGCGCATCACCGAAATCGACCCCCTGACCGGCGAAATCCTGCGAGAGCGGGACCGGATCGCGATCTATCCCGCCAAGCACTTCATTACCTCGCCGGAACGGATGGAAGAGGCGATCCGGGGTATCGAGCAGGAGCTGGCCGAGCGCCTGGAGTTTTTTCGCTCCCGCAACCTCCTCCTCGAAGCCCAGCGGATCGAGATGCGCACCAAGTACGACCTCGAAATGCTCAAGGAGATCGGGTACTGCTCCGGCGTCGAGAACTACTCGCGCCACCTGTCGGGTCGCAAACCGGGGGAGCGGCCGTTTACCCTGCTCGACTTCTTCCCGGACGAATTTCTGACGATCATCGACGAATCCCACCAGACAGTCCCGCAGGTACGGGGGATGTTCGCCGGCGATCGCAGCCGCAAGGAAGTGCTGGTCGAGCACGGCTTCCGGCTCCCCTCGGCGCTGGACAACCGACCGCTCGTGTTCACCGAGTTCGAGCAGATAATCAAGAAAGCAGTATACGTCTCGGCCACCCCGGCCGAGTACGAACTGACCAAAGCAGGCGGCGTGGTTGTCGAGCAGGTTATCCGCCCGACCGGGCTGCTCGACCCGGTCATCACGGTCAAACCGCTGCGGACGCAGGTCGACGATCTGCTGGAGCAGGCCAAAGTACGTACCGAACGGGGCGAGCGTGTGCTCGTCACCACGCTGACGAAGCGGATGGCCGAAGACCTCACCGGCTACATGGAGAAAGTGGGCCTGCGCGTGCGCTACCTGCACAGCGAGATCGACGCAATCGACCGAACTGGAATCATTCGCGACCTTCGGCTGGCGGAGTTCGATGTTCTGGTGGGCGTCAACCTCCTGCGCGAGGGGCTCGATCTGCCGGAGGTGTCCCTCGTGGCGATCCTCGATGCCGACAAGGAAGGGTTCCTGCGGTCGGAGCGGTCGCTCATTCAGACCTCGGGCCGCGCCGCGCGCAACAAGGGGGGAGAGGTGATCCTCTACGCCGACAAAATGACCGACTCGATGGCCAAGGCAATCTCGGAAACCAACCGCCGCCGCGAGAAACAGGCGGCCTACAACGAAGAGCACGGAATCGATCCGGAAACGATATTCAAGACACGCGACGAGATCCTTCGGTCGACCCAGTTTGCCGACAGCAAAACGGCCGAGGAAGAGCGGTTCGAGAAGCCGAGCAGTTTCGCTCAGATGGGGCGCGAGGATCAGCTCGCGTTCCTGCTCGGGGCCATGCGCAAAGCGGCCGAGAACCTCGACTTCGAAACGGCCGTGCTCATACGCGACGAAATCGACGAAATGAGAAATCAGCCCAAACGCGGCCAGCGACAGGGGCCCAGACGCAAGAGGAGATAGATGACTTCACGCCTGTTCATCAGTGTTTCCGCCCTTCTGCTCATCGGACTCAGCCTGACCCTCGGCTGCAGCGAGAAGGAGGTCCCCTACGTCATCGACGACGAAGAAATTCTTCGGTATCTGAACGAATCGGGAGATGCCCGGGAGTTGTTCCGCACCGACAACCTGTTCGGCGTCGAGGAGTACGCGGTGGCCGGAGACACGGCTATCTACAAAATCATTGTCGATTCCATGAAGCGGCGGATAGATCTCGACACGCATGTCGACACGGTTCGCAAGTTTGAGGTGGGAGGCGCGGTTGAGTACTACCGGCTGCGGCACGTCTATCCGGTGCTGGGCGAGATCCCGGGGGACTGCGAGGCGACGATCGACGATATCTACTACGTGCGCAATCTTCGCATCGCGGGGACCGATACGACCGTCACGCGCGCGGCGCGGGCCGTCAACCGGTACGGCTTCCTCCTGAAACTGGGGAACGACTTCCAGGCCTACCGCGGGTGGAAGCTCTGGGCGTTTAGCGGCGGCGAGGCCAGCGGCTCCATGGTAATTACCGCTGCCGACGAGGAATTCCGGGGGGATAACGCGGATCTGGAGCTGGTTACCTTTACGGAAATCCGGGAAAGCCTCACAAACGGCGGCACGAGTGAATACGCCAGCGGGACAAGACACCGGTACCGCCGCCTCGATCGATTGGCGTCGCTGCCGGCAGGATCGATTCTCTACTTGAACTGCTACGATACAGAGCCCGTTTCCTATGCCCGTCTGGTGACGGCCGATGTCGAGTCCGGACCGCGTCTCCGATCCATGGCTCCAACCGGTACGCATCGGTACGTGGATACACTGCAAACGCCATCGCCCAATCCCCGCCTGTGGAATCTGCTCTTCATGCAGGACTATCAGCGGATACCGATACCGGGGTCCATACCTCAGGAGTATACCTACGATTGGGTTGGCTGGTGCGTTCCGTACCGAACCGATCAGTAGGTTGAAGTTCGTCTGCCGCGACAAGCCCCACGCCGCCGGGTTCCCCGGCGGCGTCTTTCTTTACGCCGCTTTTTGTTGAATGCCTGTCCGTTCGGGGGGTATCATCTCTGTAACACATGAGATCGGATCAACCAAGGAGGTATTCATGAGAGGACCGTCTGTCCGCCACCTGCCCCTGCTGCTGGTGGCTGTTGCAGCGCTGTCGTTAATCGGCTGCGGAACCCAGGTGCCATCGGGGCATCGTGGTGTCTTTTACTCGAAATTCGGATCCGGCACTGAATTCGGCAACATTTACGGCGAGGGTTTCGCCTGGCACATGCCGTGGAACAGCATGATTGTCTACCGGGTACAGCTCCAGGAGGCAAAGGAGACTCTCCAGGTGCTCTCCTCGGACGGCGCGACCATCAAGATGGAGATGTCAATTCTCTACCATCCGATGTCTGCCAAACTCGATTCCCTGCAGGTGTCGATCGGCCCCGACTACTACGAGGTCAAGGTCGCGCCGACGATTCGGGGCATTTCCCGCGCTGTCGCCGGGCAGTACAAGCCGGAGGAGATCTATTCCACCAAACGGGATGAAGTCAACGGCGCTATCCGTCAGCGGCTCATCGACGCCATGGCGGATAACTACGTGATCATTCAGGACGTGCTGATGCGGGACGTGGTGATTCCGGAAAAGATCAGCGAGGCGATCAACTTCAAGCTGGCGGCCGACCAGGAGGCCCAGCGGATGGAGTTCACCATTCAGAAGGAGAGGCTCGAGGCTGACCGCAAGCGGATCGAAGCGCAGGGTATCGCCGACTTCCAGAAGATCGTTTCGGCCGGACTCACCAACTCGCTCCTCAAGTGGAAGGGAATCGAGGCCACCCAGAAACTGGCCGAATCTCCGAACACAAAGATTGTCGTTGTCGGCAACAACAGCGGCGACCTGCCGATCATCCTCGGCGGAGATAAGTGAGGACCGGTACGTCCCACTCCCCCTGAAGCCTTTCAAGTGAATCGAAAGACGCGGGCCGGACGAACAATCCGGCCCGTTTCATTTATGATATCTGGCGCAACCGGCCGAGGAGGCGTTGGAGATGCCAGGTGTGGACTCGCTCGTGCCAGAGCGTGCGGCGCACGATCTTGCGAGCCGACCATAGCTCGCCGTGGACTTCACGCACCGAAGTATCGTTGGCCAGGCGCGGCAACTGCACGATCGTGTTGCGGCGGACAACCTCGAGCATGTTGAAGGTGTCGCTCCCGAGATCCTCTTTGGGCACGGCCAGACCGAGCTTGTCGAAGTACCAGCGCTCGGCGAGGGCGACGTGCTTGAGCACGCCGCGCATGGTCCCAAACCGCTCCGCCTCGATCGACTGGTCGAGCGCGGCGATCGGGATACGCTGGACGGTGGACAGCAGATCCGACCGGGTGCAACTGAGCAGCCAGCGGATGTCATCGGTATCGCTCGGTGCCAGGGGACGGCGGTCGAAGTCGAAAAAGGCGTTCACCCAGTAACCGTCGAGTGTTTCATAGTTGCGATACTCCTCAACGACCGTCGCCGTGAGGGCTGCCGCAACATCTTCGGTCACCCGCTCGTAACCGTCGCGCCAGTTGAAGTAATCGGCGATCGCCCGCGGCGTGCAGGCCACAGCCTCCTCGCGGCTCTCACTGCGGGAAAAACAGCCGGGCAACTCCATCACCCAGGCCAGCCAGCGGCCGCGTTCGGTCTGTTCCAGTCCGATTGAGTAGTGCATCCACAATCCTGCCTTTCGATCTGTTCGGCCGGCTTCAAACCGGTACTGCGGCTATCTCACGCCATTGCCAAGGTACTCACCCGCCCCCGGGTGTGTAAAGAGCTGTCTGTGGGATCGCACCGTCCGCGGCGAAGAAACGCCGGCGTCAAAATCGCGCCGCGCGAAGGCTCTGAATGTGAGCGTTGTGTGAGGAGAGCGCCGGAGGCGGGAACGCTGCCTCCGGGGTTCTCTGCGAAGGTCAGTCTTCCTCGTACTTCTTCTTCAGCCGCTGAATAGCCACCGGGTCGGCCAGCGTGGTCGTGTCGCCAAGCACGCGACCGAGAGCGATATCACGCAGCAGACGGCGCATGATCTTCCCCGACCGCGTCTTGGGCAGATCGGGCGTACAGATCATCTGCTCCGGCTTGGCGATCGAACCGATCTTGCGGACAACGTGATCCTTCAACTGGCCGCAGAGGCGTTTGTCGTCGGATTTGAAACCTTCCCGCAACGTCACGAAAGCTACGAGCGCCTCCCCTTTGACGTCATGGGGGACGCCGACCACGGCGGCCTCGGCGACCGCCGGATGTTCGACCAAAGCCGATTCGACCTCCATTGTCGAGAGTCGATGGCCCGCGGTGTTGATGACATCATCGACCCGCCCGAGAATCCAGAAGTAACCGTCGTCGTCGATCTTGGCGCCGTCGCCCGGAAAGTAAATGCCCGGCCACTTCGACCAGTACGTCTCCACGAACCGTTGGCGGTCGCCCCAGATACCGCGGAGCATGCCCGGCCAGGGTTTGGTGATGGCGAGGTAGCCGCCCCCCTTCTTAATCTCATTGCCAGCCTCGTCGAGGATCTTGGCCTCGATGCCGGGGAAGGGGCGGGTGGCCGAGCCCGGCTTGGTCGCGGTGAGACCCGGTAGCGGCGTGATCATGATATGGCCCGTTTCGGTCTGCCACCAGGTGTCGACAATGGGGCAGTTGTTCCTTCCGATCACCTCTTGGTACCACATCCAGGCCTCGGGGTTGATCGGCTCGCCCACCGATCCGAGCAGGCGCAGCGACGACAGGTCATGCCTGTCGGCCCACTGCCGTCCCCAGCGCATGAACGAGCGGATCGCGGTGGGAGCGGTGTAGAAGATCGTCACACCGAAATCCTCAATGATCTGCCAGAAGCGGTCCTGGTCGGGCCAGTCGGGGGCGCCTTCATACATTATCTGCGTGGCGCCGTTGGCCAGCGGGCCGTAGGCGAAATACGAGTGCCCGGTGACCCATCCGATATCAGCTGTGCACCAGAAGACATCGTCATCCTTGAGGTCGAACACGTACTTGGCGGTGGCGTACACGCCGGTGAGATATCCGCCGCACGTGTGGACAATCCCCTTGGGTTTGCCGGTCGTGCCGGAGGTGTAGAGGATGTAGAGCGGATGCTCTGAGTCGACATACTCCGGCGGGCAGTAGTTCGGGGCCTCCTGCATGAGGCGGTGGTACCAGTGGTCACGCCCTTCCTTGACCCGGAGCAGGAAATCGCCGCGCTTGACGATGACGACATTTTCGATTGTAGGGCAGTCGGCAATCGCCTGGTCGGCATCGTGTTTGAGCGGCAGGATCTGCCCGCGCCGCCAGCCCCCGTCGGCCGTGATCAGCAGTTTCGCCCCGGCGTCATTGATCCGGTCGCGCAGGGCCTCGGGAGAGAAACCGCCGAAAACAACCGAGTGCACCGCCCCGATACGGGCGCAGGCCAGCATCGAAATCACCAGCTCAGGGACCATCGGCAGATAGATCGCCACCACATCCCCTTTGCGAATGCCCAGTTTCTTGAGGACATTGGCGAACTTGTTGACCTGGCGGTGCAGGTAGAAGTACGTGAAGGTCCGACGGTCGCCCGGTTCGCCTTCCCAGATGATCGCAGCTTTGTTGCGGCGCCCCTCGGCGATATGCCGGTCGAGGAGGGATTCGGTCACATTGAGCTTGCCGCCGACAAACCACTTCGCGTCGGGAGCTTTCCACTCGAGCGCTTTGGTCCACCTCTTCTTCCACACCAGCTCAGAGGCCATCTTCTCCCAGAATTTCACCGGATCCTTCTGGGCGGCGGCGATCACGCCGGTGTCGTTCAGGTTCGCCTGCCGGCAAAAGCCTGTCGGCGGTTTGAACTTGCGATTCTCACTCAACAGGGTGTCAATCGTCGCGGTAGAGGTCTCGACGCGCTTCTTTTTCGGCGTCGCGTGCTTCTGCGCCATGCTTCGCTCCTTGATTGCATGAGTGATCAACCAAGAGAATATGTATTTAAATACTCTACGAAGTCAAGGTGGGACTAACGCAGGCTATTTCACCAGCAGCATCTTCCGCGTCCGGCTCGATCCGGCCGTTTCGAGGCGATAGAGGTAGACGCCGGAAGCCGCCGGCCGCCCACGCTCATCGCAGCCGTTCCAGATCGCCTCGTAAACACCGGCGGGCAGATCGGCGTCGACGAGCGTGGCAACGGTTTGCCCGAGGATATTGAACACCTCAAGTCGGACATGGCCGGACTGGAAAAGGTCGTAAGAAATGGTCGTGGAAGGGTTGAACGGATTGGGGTAGTTCTGGTAAAGCCGGAAAGTCAGGGAGAGGGGAGGGGGCGTAAAGGCCGTGTCGGGTTCCTGGTGGTCGAGAGCGAAGTCGACCAGGGCCCGGGCGTCCGACTCGTCCATACCCCAGAGGTGAAACGAGAACGCGTAGGCGTTGGCGCCGGGGTGACGCATGCGCACTCCGCAGGGGAGGCCGTCGAGTTCCGAGGTCTCCGGATATGCGGACTGGAAGCGGTAGATAACCTCGGCCTCTTCGCTCGGATAAAACGCCGGAGTCATGGGCAGACAGGGGCCGGGGGCGAAAAGGCGCGTGAGAGCGCTGGTAAGCCGGCAGGAGGTGAGGTCAACCGAAAGCGGCGGCAATCCCTCGGCAGCCGGTTCGGCCCCGGCAAACCCGGCCAGCGAGTCGACCGTACCGAGAACGTTGTAGACTCCCTTCCACGGCCGCAAGGCCACTGAGTCCACTCCAAAACACCGGACTTCGGCCGATGTATCCGGGCAGCGAACCAGGCTGGCCGTGGTCGAAAGACTGAAGGGATACCGTCCTCCCCCGGGCACCCCGAAATAGAGGACATCCCGGCCCGAAGCGATTAGCCGTTGAAGTGTTTTGTAGCGAGCCTCGGCGGCCGTCGTGAGGATCGCCGTCGACGGCAGGTCTTCCACGATAACGAGCCGATACCGGGCGAGATCCTCCCAATTGACCCGGTACGTAATATGGTCGGCGTGGACATTGCCGTTGGTGTCGGCCCAGTCGTACAGGTCGTAGTCGCGGCCATCCAGGAGCCTGTGGTAATAGGCGTACAGCGAGTCCCGTATGACGAAGTCGTGGAAAGAGGTGGTCGAGCCGAGAATAACCAGGACGTCGCGGTCGGGCTGCAGCGACGGATGCAGACGTATGAGGGGTGAAAACTCCGACTCGTAGCCGTGGCGGCTGACCGCGCTCACCCAGTACCAGGCTTCCGGCTGAACATTGCGGTCGCAGTACGCCGTCTGGCCGACCGGAACCGAGTCATACGCCTTCATTTCGTAGTAGAACCAGGGGAGATCCCCCGCCCTGCCGCCGGTCAGGGGTTGCAGCGAAGTGAGCGCTGTGTCGACCGCAAAGAAAGGACGATGCCGGTTGGCGGCGGCCGCCGAATCCGTCCTGCGGTAGATTTTGTAGTACGCCGTCAAGCCGTCATCCGGATGGTCCCACTGCAGAATGGCCCCCGTATCGCCCGGGCAGACAAAGGCGAAGTCCCTCTGCGGCTTGGGGAAATCGGGTGTGAGCGCAGCGTTGCCGTATCCGACAACGACCGGATAGGAGTACTGCCCGTATCGGCCATCGTACTCATGCGCGATTTGCGCGAAGTAGTACTTGCCGGGGGTTAGATTGCGAATGGTCAATGACGTTTGCTCCGGAGCGGCTGTGTACGTGACGCTGCCATCAAGCGGAGTAGCGCTAGGGCACACCTGACCCGGAGCGACGAAAGCTGACGCCGGTATGGGGGAGAGTCGAACGCGGTAACCGCTGATATCCGGAAAGACGCGCGCATCCCAGTTGAGAGTAACCGAATCGGCGTCGAAGAGGCTCACCTCCAAGCCGGTGGGGGAGAACTGCGGGCTGAGCAGATGTTGCGCCATGACCTTAGCGTCTTCGCCTCGGTCACGAAAGACCTGCAGATTCAGCCGGCGACGGTACTCGTCAATATCGCCGTCGCACAGGAAACTGCCGGTCGTCGGGTCGGTCAGGACAGCGTCAGCGCCGAACATGGCGTAGACAATGCGGAAGGCGCTGTCCGGCGCCAAATCGAATGGCCCCATAGCCAGATGACTCCGGATACTCCCGCCGTACCGCAACGAGTCGAGCCAGAGCTGCTGTGGCGGCAGCCAGATCGGGTTGGTGTCCCCGATGCGAGACATGTCTGTCAAATCGTAATCCCACTCGGGTTGGCTCATCTGATAGTAGCGATCACGATCGCAGCCGGGATTGGCGAATCCGTCGTGATTGTGGTATGGGGCAATGTAGAACGGGCGAAACGGTTCTTCCGCCGTGCCTCGTTGACGGGGAGCGAAGTGTACCGGGATCGGCGGATCGAGGTACGAACCGTACCAGTCGTAAATATT